>NZ_FTNV01000005.1 GCF_900156535.1 Roseovarius nanhaiticus
CGAAGCACTCGAGGCATGGAAAATCGCGGCCAATGTCGCTTGATGTGAGATCGGCACGCCAACCTGAAGACTGGCTGAGTTAATGTGACAACACCACGGCGACACATTGGAAATCCGGGGACAGCGCATCCGGTTGCATGGGATCGATGCTCCGGAAAGCCGGCAGCTTTGCGCCACGGCTGAGGGTCAGCGCTGGCGGTGCGGACAACAAGCGGCACTGTCTCTCGCCGACAGGATCGGCCATCGGCAGGTCAGCTGCACCGTGCGTGATATCGACCGCTATGGCCACTTCATTGCGGTCTGTCATCAAGACGGTACTGATCTGAACGGCTGGCTTGTGCGTGAAGGGTGGGCCGTCGCTTATCGCCGATACAGCCGCGACTATATCCGCGATGAGACCGAGGCCAGATCCGCACGGCGTAATATCTGGTCCGGACGCTTTGACATGCCGTGGGACTGGCGCCGCGCGCAACGTGGCGGATGACGACGGGCGGCTCGGTCACCTCGCGATCTTGCTGATCGCCGCAACTGCCATACGCATCATTAATGTTGCAATAGTATATTTTCGTATGTATGCTGGGCGAAGATTGTCAAGGGTCCTTGCCATGCGTTTCGAATTCAAAAACCTCCCTCTGGCGGCCTTTTTAGCTCTCGCCTTAACCGGCCCAACAGTTCCGACGCAAGCCCGCGCCCAAACCTATCAGGTCGATTGTGCCATCCTGCTGTGTTTGTCCGGTGGATGGCCAGCTTCCGTGCCATGCGCCCGCGCGCGGGCCGAGTTCATCCGGCGCATAACTCCATGGCCGGTGGAGCCGCCGCTTCAGATTTGGCGCTGCCCGATGGGTGCGTCTTACGATGGGCCTGCCAGGTCGCGGCCCACGGACCGGATCTTCGATGCCCTATATGGTGGTGCTGGGACCCCAGCAAACGCTTCAAGCCCGCTCTTCAACAACGCCTCTAGGGCGAGCGACATGCTTGGGCTTCATCGCGCCGAAACGAACAGGGGCAACCTCGTGCGGGCCGATTACACCCTCGATCTTGTGGAAGACCGCGCCGACATCGATATCAGCGGGCCGGAATTCAATTTTGTGCGCTCCATCCGCGTCTTCGATGTACGGTATGCGCGACAGCATGAGTCCGGCCGCGATGGGGATTGCAACCGAAGCGCTGTCGTGGTGCTTGGCACCTACGGCACACAGGGCGATTTTTCGTGGCAGACATCGTCACCCGCAGCGCTTCCTGCTGCACATGCCGGTCTCGAGCGATGGGGCCAGCACTGCCCGAGCATTTATCACAGATCCGTCTTTGTGGAGTGGCATGACTATAGCGGGAATTACGGCTTTGAGCAGGTCAATTACTGACTGTTGAGCCGCAGCAACGTCCCGCAGACCCTTGTACGAAATCAAACCTGCAACGCAGGCACACGCACACATTCGAGGGCTATAAAGGCCATATTCTTCCATGTCAGTCGTCGCGACAATTCAGCTGCGTGAGAGACAGGAAGTCGATTTCAGCTTTATCGGCATCGCAGAGATCCGGGTAAATCTTTGAGACGCGCTGTGGGCCATGCATGTCCCACCGGATTGCCAGAGCACCTGTGTTCCAGCGATAAACCCAGCCGACAATGGTTTCTTCATCGGCTGCAATCAAATTGGCGATCGCGACGCCTTCGACCTCAGTTTCGTTCACTGTTTACTGACTTCCTGCAATTTGGCGTTGCGGATAGCAGCTCAGATCCAAATCGTTTGCTGCAACCGTATGCCGGGCCTCGTTAAAATCGGTTGCTGTTCGTCCTCGCGGTAGCGAATTCACACCGGGAGAAGTCACCTCCCGTGTTCTCGATTGATGAAATCGCTTAAATCCTGTGGTCGGGCTCCGTGGCGGCTTCGACGATCGCCAAGACATCGAACGGGTCAAAGCCGATGGCGCGCGCCAGAACGACCAGTTCGACGACGTCGATCCGGCGCTCGCCGCTCTCAATGCGCGCCACGAGAGATTGATGGCACTTGAGCCTGTCCGCCAAGTCGTCCTGGCCCAAGCCTGCGCTTTTGCGCGCGTCGACCAACGCCTGGCAGAGTGCCACTTGTCCCTTGCTTCTGATTGTCTTTGCCACGCGTCACATACCTTTTGTGACGTCGCTAGCGGATGAAATCTGTTATCTAAAAAGTAGATATATGAGGGTGTTATCGGCGTCTGGTTTCCATGGGCTGCAAGTCTGATGCTCCCGAGGTTGCCCATCAATCCCCTACCAATTGCAGGAACCGGCCATATTCCTCGCTGACTTCGCGCGCTTCCTCGAACGCGCGGGCGCGTTCGCTGTCGAGGCAACGGAAGTAGCTCTGGATATCCTGAATGTAATCTTCGAAGTCGCCGCGGATGATACCCGCATAGTCCCGCGCGGCCTGCGAATCGCTTGGCAGGAAAGGACGGGCCGGGGCGAAGCAGGATTCCGCCAAAACCGGCCCAGGAACGCAGATCAGAAGGGCCATAGCTTGCAATGGGAGCAGGCATGTCAACCTTGGGTTTCTCAAACCTGTTATCTCCTTGATCGCGGACACTGGCCGTGACTAGTGTTTGCGTAACCAAACTACAGCTAAAGCACGATATTACATCTTGCGGTTGATAATATACTATCGTAACTCTGGGCTTCAAGTAGGAATGCCTGGGGTCGCGCCATTGGAGAAAGCGTGAGCCGGGCCATGAACTGGGACATCGAAGCACCAAATGTGGTTACGGAAGCCAGGTTCCGCGAACTCGTGGAAAGCGGCTATAGCGCAGAAATCCTGTGCCAGGAGTCGGCTCATAAGAAAGGCCCCAGCTATTACGGGGTCTGGATCATGCGCGTTGTCTCTGACGAGGGCGTGGAAAAGCTCCTCGTCACCGCCCGCACGCGGACGACCTACAACGATATCAAGATCCGCGAGTTCAAGACGATCTCCGGCGTGGTGTCATTCTTCATTGGCCTTGGCTTTGCGCATGTCGACCTGCCGCTTGAAGCGGGGACAAGCCGGAGCCACAAGCTCGCCCCATCAGACAAGGACGCTGGCAGCTAACCTCGTCTGTCTCTGGCTGGTCGCAGCACCTGCCTCAGCGCAAATGGTCCTGGTCATGGAGAGCGACGGCTCTCTGACCCCCTCCCGCTCTCAGAGCGGTTTTGCCCGGAACTACAATGACGGCATTGGTCAGGGATCGGCGTCCGATGGGATCGCGATCTTCGGCGAGGTAGAGGCCGAGCAAGAGGGCGTCCAAGTCGCGGCCCTTGCCCGCCCGACTCCCCTGCCCCGCGCCGATGTCCTCTCCGGGATTCAGACCACGGCCTTGCGCTATGCCGGCCATCCCGGCCTGCGTCGCGCGGGGCTTTCCGTGACGGATTGGCTGGCTCTCTATCGGGCCAATATCGAGGTTGAGAGCGCCTACCGGCAGGATGCGATTTCAAGTGCAGGTGCTATTGGCCTTGGTCAATTGATGCCTGCGACGGCGCGTGATCTGGGCGTCGACCCGCGTGATCCGCTGCAGAACCTTGACGGCTCCGCCCGCTACCTCGCGATGATGCTGGAGACGTTCGGCGATCCGCACCTGGCGCTGGCTGCCTACAACGCCGGACCCGATGCGGTCCGCCAGTATGGCGGCGTCCCCCCCTACCGAGAAACCCAGAACCACGTGGCCCGCGTCATGGCCGTCGTGGCCCGATTGGAAGGATCAAATTCATGAAACAGATTTCAAACCTCTTTGTCGCCTCGCTGGCGCTATTCCTGCTGATTGCCGAACCCGCCCTCGCCCAGAGCATTGATCTCTCCCCGATCCAGAGCCTGTTACAGGGCATCGTCGATGCGCTGACCGGCCCACTTGGCGTTGTCATCGCGACGCTTGCCGTTCTGGGGGTCTTTCTCAGCTGGTTCTTCAACATCATCGATCTGCGCCAGGCGCTCTGGGTCCTCGTGGGCATCGCCGGTGTTGCCGCCGCCCCCACCATCGTTGCCGCGGTCTTTGCCGGTGGCTGAGCGCGCGCCTCTCTTTCTCGGCCTCGTGCGCCCGCCGAAGCTTCTGGGCCTGCCCATCATGTACGCGATGGTCTGGCTCTTCGGTTCGGTGCTCATGTTCGTCTGGGTCCAGCATATCGCGGTGCTGGGTTTCGCCGCCCTACTCTATCCGGTGCTTTGGAAGGCCGCAGATTGGGACCCGCGTTTCATCGACGTGATAATGACGGCGCTGCAGGAGACACCGCCCACGCGCAACAGGTCAATCCATGGCGGGGACAGCTATGCCCCGTGATGACGCCCGCGATGCTGCGCTCGATGCCCGCACAATGACGCCAGACTGGTATGCGCGCGAGACCCGCCTCGCGCATATGCTGCCCTATGTGAGCCTCGTCGACGACCAGACCGTGCGGACCCGGGTGAACGAACTCTTCCGCTGCATCCGGCTCGAGGGGATCAACAGCTACACGACGGACGATGCCTATCTCGACAAGGTGACGGCGCTTTTTGCCCGCATCGTCGCGCAGCTCGGCCCGGAATTCAGCTATTACGTCCACAAGGTCTCCAAGGCCATCAAACCTGATCTCGACCCCATCCGTGAGGACAGCTTCGCGGGCGAGGTGGACCGGCGCTGGCGCGCGAAACTCGAGACCAGCGGGCTCCGCGACAAAACACTGACGCTCACCGTCATTCACCGCCCGCCTCCGAAAAGCCTCCTGCCGTTCCTGAGCCGCAGCGCGCCGGACCGACTGAAGGAGGAGACCCGCAAACGCCTGCAGCGCCTCGGTGAGGCCGTGAACGTCTTCCTCTCGGGGCTTACCGAGCTCAAGCCACGCCTGCTGTCAGCCGGATCGGGAGAGTTGGTGGGATTTTTGGGCGCACTGAACACGGGGCAAGAGCTGCCGCTCTACCCGGCCAACACATACGGCTTTTTGTCCTTCAACGTCGCCAATACCCGCGTGACGTTCCACGGAGACCATTTCGAGCTCTCGGAAGGTGTGGTGGGCCATCGCTACGGCAAGAGTTTCACCATCGGGGAATACTCGGAAGGCACCTCCTGCACCATGTTCGACATGCTGAACCTGCCGGTCGACATGATCGTCACGCATTCCTTCACGCCGATCAATTCGAACCTAATGGCAGGCCGCATCAAGCGGCAAAAGCGGCAGATGCAGGCCAGCCAGGACGCGGCCCTCTCGCTCCTGGAAGCCCTCGACATCGCCGCCGATGATCTCGAGGCCAAGCGCCAAAGCTTCGGCGAGCATCACATGGTCGTGACGCTCTTTTGCGACACGCTCGAAGAGCTGCAGACCCTCAGCGCGGAGATCGTGAACGCCGCCGCAACCGAAGGCGTGAAGATGATCGGCGAGCGGGTCGCCGCAAAGGCGCATTACCTCAGCCAGCATCCCGGCAACCAGCCAAAGCGCGTCCGCGCGAGCGCCGTCACCAATCGCAACTTCGCGGATTTCGCGGCCTTCCACCGAACGCAGCTCGGCAAACCTGCAGCACTTACCCCATGGGGCCGGGTCGTCACATATTTGCCCACGCCGGAGCAGAGCGCCTACCGGTTTTCCTATCACGAGCAGGGCAGCCCGGACAAAGAACCGACAAGCGGCCATACCCTGATCATGGGGCGGCCCGGGTCGGGCAAATCGGTGCTGTCGGCCTTCCTGATGACCCAGGCCCGTCGCGCAGGCGCACGGATCTTCGTCTTTGATTACCGTCTTGGTATGGAGATGGCGGTCCGAGCCAATGGCGGGCGCTACGCCTCCCTGAACGCCGGCCAGCCCACGGGCCTCAATCCACTTTGGACGGAGACCGACAACCGCGGCACGGCCTGGCTATCGGATTGGCTCGCCACCCTGCTCCACCGCGACGACAAGCCCCTGACGCCCGCGCAGACCAACCGCATCCAGGAAGTCGTGCGCCAGAATGCCCAGGCCACCAACCCGGCCCTGCGGAACTGGCGGGATTTCGCATCGCTTTTTGTGTCTACGGATGACGGCGGCGATCTGCACCAGCGCCTGCTCGAATGGACCGAAGAGGGCCGCTACGGCTGGATCTTCGGGCAGAGCCTCGAGGACACCTTCTCGCTCAAAGGCGATGTGGTGGGCTTCGATCTGACCGGCATTCTCGACAGCGAGGCCGACAAGGAGCGGATGGCGGTTCTCTCCTATCTTTTCCGCCGGGTCGAACGCGAGATCGAGGATCGCCGTCCCACCATCATTGTTATTGATGAAGCCTGGAAGGCGCTGGACAATGCGTATTTCGCCGAGAGGCTGTCGAACTGGCTGGTGACCGCGCGCAAGCAAAACACCGTCGCGGTGATGATGACGCAATACGCGAGCCAGCTCGAGCGCACCCGGACCGGCAAGACCATCATCGAGGCGGTGCCGACGCAGATCCTGCTGCCCAATATCCGCGCGCAGCCTGCGGATTACGCCATGCTGAACCTCACGGAGAAGGAGCTCGACGTCCTTCTCAACACGGGCAGCAACAGCCGCCTCGCACTGATCCGCGACGATCAGGGCTCGATCGTCGTCGATGCCGACCTCAGTGCTCTCGGGCCCAATCTCACCATCCTCGGCGGCATGGAGAAAGGCGAGGCGCTCGTCGGCGCCGATTACCGCGACCGCCCAGATTTTTGGAGGTTTTCATGATCCGTATTCTTATCGCTTTGGCTGCACTCGGCGCGCTGGCCTCCTGCACCCAGTACCGGGAGCCGCAGGCGAACTGCTTCACATTTCTTGCGTCCACGGCACCCGTTGCGCCTGATTGTGACTTCACGCCGCTTGGCACCCCGGAGGGCGACATTGAAGTCTAGCCTGCCTCATATCCTCGCGTTTTGCCTGCTGCCTGGTCTCGCCTTGTCTCAAGGTGTGCCGACCAATGACAGCGGGCTGACCGCGCGCGATATCATCGAGACCGGCGACCGCGAGGCAGACTTGGCTGTTCAGGCCGACAAGCTTGCAGTGCGCGAACTCATCGCCGAGATCGAACGGGAGCAGCTGGAAACCCTCCGACGCATCCTCGATGCCCAGACCAGCTTCGGCGGTCAGGGCCTGACCGCCATGGTCTCGGGGCTGGAAAGCGGCAGCGGCGATCCCGACCGCGCCGTGGAAGCCGTCTATGGCACGGGCGAGATCGATCCCAATCCCGGCGGTGAACAGATGTTTGGGGATGCGTCTGAGACCATCGAGCAGCTCATCATCCGCGTGGCTCAGGAGACCAGTGGCTTTGCGGGTGTTGGCCGCGCGGGTCTTTCCCCCGTCCAATGGCGCGCGCTGCTGCAAGCGCTGATCTGGCAGGAGAGCCGGTTTACGATTGGGGCACGGTCTCCCGTCGGCGCCTATGGTCTCACCCAGATCATGCCGGGCACGGCCAGCGATCTGGGCATCAACCCGGAATATTACGACAGCCCCTACCTTCAGGTGCATGGCGGCGCGCGCTATCTCGCGACCCAGCTCAATACCTTCGACGGCAATATCATCAATGCTCTCGCGGCCTATAACGCCGGACCCGGCCGGGTCTTCGAGTATGGCGGCGTCCCACCCTTCCGCGAGACCCAGCACTACGTCCAGGTTATCCCTGAACGCTACAATCTCTATCTGACCCGTATCGGCGGGATCGAAGCGCTTGGCACGATCGACCCCGCGCTTCTCGCCAATGCCAACCTCTCGCTCACGGGTCATGGGGCGGCCTTTTATGGCAGCAACTCACCCGCCGCGATCCGCCAAGCCGCCCTGCGCATTTCCGACATCGTCGAACGGATTTCCGAGACTGAAGACGTGCAGGAAAGCATCGCACTCAACACCTATGCCCGCGCCGAACTCGTGCGCCTCGTCGCTGCACGCATCCGGCTTCAGGCGGCACGCACCCGCGTCCTTTCTGCCGAGGAGCTGGCCCAGGCCAGCGCTCACATGGCCGAAGGCGCGTTCATGGATTTTACGATCAGGGAGATTGAATGATGGGACATCTGCTCTTGAGGACAGCTTTGGCCACGACACTTGGGATCGGTCTGCATCTTGGCGCCCTATCCCCTGCCCTCGCGCAAGGCGTGCCCGTCGTCGACACCCAGAACATCGCGCAAAACATCCAGCAGCTGCGGCAGATGATCGAGGACGAGATTCTGCAAAACGAGCAGCTGACGCAGCTCCGCGAACAGCTTGCCACGCTCACGGACCAACTCGCGGAGCTGCAAAGAACCTACGAGGCCCTCACCCGCCTCGCCGAGCTGCCAGAAATCATTCGCACCGAGATGGAAGACGAACTCAATGGCCTGCTCGACCAGGAGTTCGGGGACATCCTCGCCACGATTGAGGCGATCAAGACTGGGGATTTTTCCGGCCTGTCCGGTTCTGGCGCAGGCGAGATCGAAACCCAGATGGATCGGGTGCTGGCCGACCTCGGCTTTGACGATGACACGCTCTCGGAAATGGCCACGAGCGGCAATCCCGGGGCCAACCGCGTGGCCACGCAAGCCACGACCGGGGCACTGGTCTCGGCTGCGGCCCAGAACAGCTATGAGGATGCCGGGCAATCGCTCGAACGGGTCGACCGTCTCGTGGGGCTGATCGATGACATGGATGAACTGAAGGAAAGCATTGATCTCAACACCCGCGTCACGGCGGAACTCGCTATCGCACTTGTTGCCATGTGGCAGCTCGAAGCCGTGCAAACTGTAGGCGACGGCACCGGCGGCGTGATCGATGCGGCCACCATCGCCGAAGAGCAGCGCTTCATGGATTTCACCCTGCCCGAGTTGCGTGCGGATTAAGGCGTTTCGAAATTGATCCCCAAGAACAAATATCGGTTTTCGCGTTCGAGCGCAGCGAGAGGCAGCGAAGAACCGATTCAACTCATTTCGAAACGCCGAGCGGGGGCATGAATGGTGGCGACTGAACAAGAAATCATCGAAGAAGAACTGGTCTACGGTGCCCTGCGCCGCGAACGGCTCTGGCAACGCCTTGGCGTGATGGGACTTGTCTTCGGTATCATCGGCTGTCTGAGTGCCGCGGCTGTCTCGATCCTCGATGTCGATCCGCCCCCCGTCGTTGTCCCCTATGATCCCGCCACCGGCTTTGCACTCCCCGAAGCCTCGGTGGGCGCCTCCTCGGTGACCGCCAACCAGGCGATCATCGAGGCGGAGGTGTTCCGCTATGTGGCCGACCGGGAGGTCTATAACCAGCTCGACAACGATCTGCGCATCCGCAGCGTCCTGCGCCGCTCGGACGGAGCTGCCGAGAGCGGGCTGCGCCAGATCTGGAACAGCGCCAACGAGAATTACCCGCCGACGGTCTATGGCCCCAATGCTCGGCTCGACGTGGAAATCCTCAGCATCAACCGGATCGGAACCAACCGCGCGACGGTCCGCCTGCGCAAGCGCCTGACGTCCATTAACGGCACCCAGACCGGCCTCTTCACTGCGACGCTTCTCTTCGAGTTCCGCCCGGAGACCCGCCGCTCCATTGACGAGGTCTGGACCAATCCATTCGGCTTCACCGTCCTCGAATATTCCATCCGCTCCGACAGATTGGAGAACTAGTTTGATCAATAGGTTCTTTGTTGCTGCCATATTTGTTTTGCTGCCCGGCCTTGCCTTTGCCGAAGCGATCCCGCGCGGTGGTCCAAATGACAGTCGTGTGCGGCTGGCCACCTACCAGGAAGGCCAGGTCTACCGCCTCAGCGTGTCGCTCACCCATGTGACCACCATCGAGTTCGGCGAGGGTGAAAGCATCCGCTCGATTATCGCGGGCGACACGGAAGGGTTTGAGATCGATGGCGTCCCCGGTGGTCAGGCATTTGCAATCAAACCCGTCGCGCGCGGCGTACATACCAATGTGACGGTCTACACGAACAGGCGCAGCTACTATTTCAACGTCGAGGAGGTCCGCAGCCCAACCTTCTACGTGGTGCAGTTCCGCTATCCAGAGGACGCTGCGCGCCCGGCCCGGGCCATCGCGGCCCAAGCACCAAACTACAATTACGGTGCCAGCGCGCGGACCGAGTTCACGCCAACCCGCATCTGGGATGACGGGACGTTCACGTATTTCGCGTTTCCGCGGAACGCACCTGTGCCAGCGATCTTCCGCTACGCGGGCGGCCGCGAGCGCACGGTCAACACGCAAACCCCTGAAGACGGCGTGATCCGCGTCAGCGGCGTAAACCGCCAATGGGTTCTGCGACTTGGCGAAGAGGTGGTCTGCATCGAGGCGATCCCGCCCGCGGAGGCCGCCTCATGAGCGATACCGAGAATACCGAGCTGGAAAAGCGCCTCGCCGTCTTGGAAAAAGGCAGTGCCCGCGCCCCCATAGCGGCGCAGCGCCGGTCGCCCCTTCTCGCGCTGGTCGTGGTCCTCGTCATCGGCGCAGGTGGTGCCCTGCTTTATCTCCTCTCACAGCCCGACGAAGAGGAAGCCTTGCCGACGGCCACCCCAGACGTTTTCCAAAACGAGGGGGACGGCTTTGGCGCCATCGAGACCTTGCCCCCGCCCGAGCCCGAGGTTGTGTTCGTCGGACCAGACCCCGTTGAGCCCAATGCCGAGCTTCTGGCGCAGATCACCGCCCTGCAGGCCCAGATCGAGGAGTTGCGCAACGCCCCTGAACCGGTCGTCGAGGAAGACACCGCCGCCGCAGAGGCGATCGACGCGCTGACCGCTCAGATTGCGGCGCTGCAAGCCGCCTCGGAAGCAGCACAGCAACGATTTCAGGACGAACTGACGGCGCGGGATCGAAGTCTTGAACAACTCCGTATGGATCTGGAACTGGCCCAACTCGAGGCCAGCCGGCCCCAACCCGCCCCAGCGGGCCCCACGGAGGATGAGCTGCGCGCACGCGAGCAAGAGCGACTGCGCCGCGAGGAAGAAGCCCGGCGCATGGCCGAGCTGGAGCGCCGGGCCGCGGAGGAACGCGCCTTCCAGGAGCGGCGCATCGCCTCGCCCACCATCGCGTTTGGCGGTGCCTCAGGAGCGAATGAAACGGCTCTGACCGAACGCACCTTCGGCGAGGTGACGGATTTCGTGCTGAACGGTGCGTTACCCTCCACCGTGACGCAGGCCGAGGTGATCGCCAATCCCTCCAACACCATCATCCAGGGCACCATGATCCAGGCCGTCATGGAAACTGCCCTTGACAGCTCCCTGCTCGGCCAGACCCGTGCCGTGGTGTCCGAGGATGTCTACAGCGTCGATGGCGTGCGCCTCTTGATCCCCCGAGGATCGCGTCTCATCGGGCGCTACCGCGCTGGCGTCGATATCGCGCAGCGCCGCGTCACGATCGCCTGGGACCGGATCATCCTGCCCGACAACCAGACCGTCCAGATCAGCTCCTTCGGAGGTGATGAACTGGGCCGCTCCGGTGTCACCGGATTCGTGGACACACGCTTCGCGGAGCGTTTTGGGTCCGCAGCCCTGATCTCGCTGATTTCCGCCGCACCAAGTGCCGCCGCATCCGAGGTCCAGGACGAGACTGCCGCCGACGTTCTCGAAGACGTGAGCGATGATCTGGCAGATGCGACGGACAGCGTCATCGGCGACTATCTCTCAATCGGCCCCGTCATCTATGTCGACCAGGGCGCCCGCGTCACGGTCATGGTCGACCGCGATCTGGAGATATTCTGAGCCCATGTCGCTGAGCTATCTCGAAACCTCGCTCGACCGGATCGACGCCGCCGCCCGCGACGATGTCATCGAGATCTGCATCAACCCTGATGGCACCTGCTGGGGCGAATTCCAGGGCGATCACTTCATGCGCGCGCTGGACCAGAGGCTGACGGGCGTTCAGGTCAGGGACCTCGGCAACCAGATCGCCTCCTCTGCCAACACCACGATGAGCAAGGACCGCCCCATCGTCTCGGTCTCGATCACCTACAAGGGTCGCCCGATCCGGGCACAGGTCATCACCCCGCCCGCCGTGCTCTCGGCCATGTCGATCAGCCTGCGGTTCTTCTCAAGCCTGCCACTCGAGGGCATTGCGCTCGATTTTCTCTATGGCAAAGAACGCAAGCTCGAAGACCTGCGCGTCGAAAAAAAGCGCGCCTTGCGCGCAGTGGTGGCCGCGGGTTTGATCGATGATGCGCTCGCCTTCTGCGTCGAGAACAAACTCAACATGATCGTCTCGGGCGGCACCTCCACCGGCAAGACCGTGGCCGCGCGCAAGATCCTCTCTCACATACCGGCCGAGGAACGCATCGTCACCATCGAAGAAGCGGCCGAGCTTCTGCCGATCCAGCCCAATGCCGTGACCCTCATCGCCAATCGCGACGCAGAGTTCCAGACCGCCGATGTGCTGCTCACCGCCACGCTGCGCATGCGCCCCGACCGGATCATCCTGGGCGAGGTGCGCGGCAAGGAGGCCATGACCTTTCTGGAAGCCATCAACACCGGACACGGCGGGTCCATGACCACGCTGCATGCCGAAACCCCGCAATTGGCCGTGCAGCGGCTCGCGATCGCGGCGCTCAAAACCGAAATCCCGATGACCTATGCCGACATGATCCAGTACATCGAGAACTCCATCGACGTGATCATCCAGGCCGGCCGCCATGACGGCAAACGCGGCATCACCGAATTCTACCTGCCCGGAGCAATTGAGATTGGAACTTCCCCATGAAGACCTTTGAATACAATATCCTGTCCTTTCCCATGACCCGCAAAACCGGCCTTGCCGACATGCAGACCTGCCTGAACGAGAAGGGCGCAGACGGCTGGGAGGTGGTGTCGATCAGCTCCTCGGAATTCGCCAATGTCGGGCACACCGTCTTCCTGAAGCGTGAGACCACACCCGCTGGAGTCACGACATGAGGCGGGCGCGTTGCCTCGCCTTGGCCGCGCTGGCCCTAAGCTTGACGCCGACCCTCGCCGTTGCCGAGCGCAACCTAGTGCCAACCCTCGATCGCAGCTTTGACGTCTGTCCGGATCGGCCCGCCGAGCCCGTCTGGATGCAGGAGATCCCCCTGCGCCAAGCCTATCAGCGGGTTCTGGTTCAGGACATCTATCGCGCCCAGAATCTCGAGCGGGTCGTCGAGATCGGCGACTGCGACTGCGCGACTCGGTTCCCGTCCTGGGACGCGGCCGAGGCGGTGTTTCGGGAGAGCTACGCGAACAACGAACGATGGGAACTGCTGCAAGCCTCGGACGCCTACAACCGCCGCGCCAACGCCGCCCGTCCGGAAGCCCAGGCCATCTGCGACGCCGCGGGCAACTGGTAAGGCAGCCCCGCGATGAGCGTCGTCACCTATTTCGTTGAAACCTCCCAAGCCTATCTCGACACCGCTGCCGAAACCCAGTTTGGTGCGGTTGCGGCAACGGTCGGCACGCTCCTGGTTTTGGGGACAACGCTGGTGGTGATCCTCGTCGGCATCAACATGATCTATCAATATCGGGCTATGGATGGGCACACAGCCTTCTGGCTCGCGGTCAAGATCGGGCTCATCGGGATATTCGCGACCAATTGGATGCAGTTCAACGCCTTCTCGTCTGCCATTCTCTATGGGATCGACAGTATCGCGGGCGCGCTCGTGGCCTCCGTCGGCGGCGGCAGCCCGGGGCCTTCTGGAACTTTCGCTGAAGAATTCGACCGGCTGATCGCCGAGCTCGGCGATTACCTGAATGCCGCCGGGTCCGAGCTGAACTGGATGGCTGGCGCCATGCTCGACATCGTCGGTGTGCTTCTGCTCTCGATCCTCGGCGGACTGGCCGCCTTCATCCTCGTGGCCTCCCGACTGATGATCGCGCTTCTGATCGGGATCGCCCCGGTGATGATTTTCCTGACCCTCTTCGAGGTTACCAAGGACTATTTCGCGCGCTGGCTGTCCGCGCTGATTTCCTTTGCACTATACCCCATTGTCGTCGCAGGCGTGTTCGCAACGATCACAGGCGTTTCCTCCGCGCTCATCGGTGAACTAGGCGATCCCGAAGGGGCCTCAAACATCGGCGCGCTCATTCCCTTCTTCATGATGGTGCTCATGGCCAAGGGCTTCATTATCGCCACGCCCTTCATCGTCCGCGCGATCTCCGGCAACATCATGATGCCCGCCCTCTCCGGAGGTCTCGGCGGAGGCTACAGCTTTGCCCGGGCCGCCATGGGAAGCCAGCAGGCCTACAATCGCTACCTCATCGGCGGGGCCAGTGGCGCAGAATACGCAGCCCTCAGGGCGCGGCAGTTCTTCGGGGTGCAGCAGATGCCTGTCAGGCAAGGGATGGGGCAGACGGGTCAAGCAAGTGGCTCAGTGTCATCGGGAGCCGGGTCTCAAATGCTGGCGCAACTCGCCCGGCTAGCAAGGTTGGGAAAGAGATGACTGCGCACAATTGGAATGCAGCAACCGAAGAAAAATCTGCACCTAACAACATGCTGGTTTTTATTCGCGAAGAAGACCATTTCTTTAGATTTCGCGAAAATACTCGGTCCCGTTCGAGATTGACTTTCTGCAGAATTCATATCGCCCCAAAAGCATGTGCAATCCAACAAGCCCTGTGTGAATGCCTAGCCAACTTCCAATAGACCACTACCAATCAAATCAAGAATTGCCTCTTTGATCAGTTCTGTCGCTTCACTCACATCATCAAGCGTCGTGTACTTCCCAAGACTAAAGCGCACCGATGATGATGCACGCTCGTCATCGAGTCCGATGGCGCGAAGCACATGGGAAGGCTCCGGTATCCCGCTTGTGCAGGCGGAGCCCGTCGAGGCAGCAATTTTGGGCTGCAGACGGCTGAGAAGATCGGCGGCCGATACTCCTTCAAAGCCAACACTGAGATTCCCAGGATGCTTGCGCTCCGTGTCAAGCGGCCCATTCACCCAAATGCGGCAGGGAAGGTTTTGTAGCTGCTTAAGGAATGAATCACGTAGGTCGGCCAGTTGCTCTCGGCGATGATAGCCTTCCTCTGACGCGGCGATACGTGCCGCGGCGCCAAAGCCGACGCAAAGTGCAGCCGGAAGCGTGCCCGACCGCAAGCCGTTTTGCTGGCCGCCGCCAAGGATTGTCGGCTGCATCAAAGGTTGAAGGTCTCGCCGAGCAAAAAGCGCGCCGATGCCGGAAGGGCCATACATCTTGTGACTCGACAAACTGACAAGATCGGCATGATCAGCAATCCGCGACACATCCATCGCACTTGGCGCTTGAGCCGCATCGCAATGAAAGTACGCACCGGAAGCGCCTGCGATGCGAGAGATTCTCTCAATATCCTGAATCGTGCCAATTTCATTATTGGCACCCATCACAGATACAAGAAATACATCGTCACTAATTGAATTCTCTAGGGCATCAAGATCAAGTGCGCCCTGTGTATCCACAGGCAAATGCTCAATAGAGAAACCATATTCCGCTGAAAGTGCCCGCCCAATTTCCAGGACGCACTTATGCTCAATGGAGCTCAGGAGAACCCGCCGCCGCTTGCTCGCTAAACCTTCTCGGGCTAAGCCGAGCAGAGCGAGGTTGTTAGCCTCCGTTGCCCCGGATGTGAAGATGATCTCGTCCGGATCAGCGCCTATAAGCCTCGCGATCTCCGAAGCAGCACGTTGAACAGCTTGAGACGCGCGCCAACCAACGGCATGATCACTCGAATGTGGGTTGCCGAAGCGGCCTTCAAAATATGGCGTCATCTCGGCAAATACGGTCGAGTCGAGCGGACAGGTCGCTTGATGGTCGAGATATATCACACCGTCAATTTTCATAAACTTACCAGCACCTTATCGCGATCATATTCTGAGATCCCGCTCTGACGGCAGGTCAGAGACTTTCTGGGGGATATCCCCAGGAACAAGTTTGACCCTACCATATCTTGTGGGTTAGTGTCGAGCTGGATCAATCTTCCAGGACGAGACTCTATGCCACGAGGACCTATCTACAACGACGACTACAGACCACAATTTTCGGGCCACGAGACCTTCCCACTCCGCTACGGGTGGCTGAAGAAGGCATACGATGCGGTCTATGAACGCGAAGATGGTTCCGACGGTAAGCTCGCCTTCACGCGTGATGACTCCATAGCGCGGTTCGGCGTCGGCAAGAACATGGTCTCATCGATGCGCCATTGGGCAACGTCGTCCGGTATTATCGAAGATGGAGAGGGCGCCAATGCGCTTGTAACGACAAGTCTCGGCCGACAGCTATTCGGAATAAGCGGACTTGATCGATACATAGAACATCCTGCTACGCTTTGGCTAATTCATTGGAATCTTGCGGGCCGCCCTGAAAAAACAACTTGGTTTTGGAGTTTTAACAATTTTCCCGGCGTTACGTTTGAGCGCGAACAACTCGTTCGTGCATTGGAGAAGGTGGCCAAGGATCGTGAATGGCCGCGCGTTTCTGCTACGACCATACGCCGTGATGTCGAGTGCTTCCTGCGAACCTACGTGGCGAAAGCTGCGTCCGGGGCGGCATCGCCTGAAGACTCTTTGGAGTCTCCGCTTGCGGAGCTCGGTCTCATTAAAGCAGTTGGTCGCCGCGACGGCTTTAGGTTCGTGCGAGGGCCAAAGTCATCTTTGGGGAATGGGGTCTTCCTCTATGCTTTGATTGATTTCTGGAAAAACTACTCGTCTGCACAAACTCTCTCTTTCGAAGCTGTGGCGCACGAGCCGGGCTCGCCGGGGCGCGTATTCTTGCTTGATGAAAATGACGTTGCTGATCGGCTTCTGGCGCTTGAGGACTTTACGAAAGGCTCGTTCAGATGGTCGGAAACAGCAGGCCTCAAGCAGGTCATCCGTGATGTTGCATTGGATATGGAGGCAGCGCTCATTTACGCGATGTGTGATTACAAGAAAAAAACTATCGAGAGTAGAGAGGCGGCCTAGTCATGCTTTCCGAAACCGTGAACATTGGACGCCGATTCCAAAGATCGATCAAAATTGATAGCGATTACAATGACCTCAACGCTCTTGAGGGATTTGTCTGCCCAAAATCGTCAGTCGATGTTCTTCAGGCGGTGGCGCACCATGTCTTCGATACAGGGCATGGAGCGTTTACTTGGACGGGCCCTTACGGCAGCGGAAAGTCGAGTCTTGTCGTAGCGATGAGCGCATTGCTTGGAGGCGAAGATGAGTTTCGCTCGAAGGCCGAGGCGGCCATCGGTCGCAATGCGGCAGATGCAATTCTCGAAGCTCTCCCCCCGAAATCGAAAGGCTGGCAGGTTTTGCCGGTTGTAGGCAAGCGTGCGAGCGCGGTGGACATCATTGGGCGCGCCATTGAAGAGGCCGGGCTGGGTGACTGTCCTGAAACGGGAAAATGGACGGATGATGCTGTCGTGGCCACGCTTAAGGCTTCTGCAGCAAAGGCACCGCGCAGCCATGGCGGTGTTGTCCTTTTTATCGATGAGATGGGTAAGTTTCTAGAAGCCGCCGCTCAAGATGGCACCGATGTCTACATCTTTCAGCTCCTCGCAGAAGCTGCCTCACGTAGTAAAGGACGCTTTATCGTCATCGGTATTCTGCATCAGGCTTTCGAGGACTATGCCAACCGGCTGTCGCGAGAAATGCGCGACGAGTGGTCGAAGATTCAAGGACGCTTTATCGATCTCGCCGTGAATGCGGCAGGAGAAGAGCAAATCGAGCTCATCTCTCGTGCAATTGAGAACGGGCGCGCGCTAACAAAACCTGGTTCACTCTCGGTGACGGTTGCCGACGAGATTAAGCGTCAACGACCGGCAGCGTCACGGCACCTCTCCGAAACGCTTGAGGGATGCTGGCCGCTTCATCCCGTTGTGGCCTGTCTTCTTGGTCCGATCTCCCGGCGGCGCTTCGGCCAAAACCAGCGCAGTATCTTCGGCTTCCTCAATTCAGCAGAGCCGCACGGTTTTCAGGATTTCATCCGTCACAATGACGCGGGCGTCTTATATGAGCCGGACCGGTTATGGGATTACCTTCGGGTTAATCTAGAGCCTTCTATTCTCGCGTCTCCGGACGGTCATCGCTGGGCAATGGCTGCCGAGGCGGTAGAGCGCTGTGAAGCTTTGGGGGGAAGTGAGTTTCACATTCGCCTCTTAAAGACAATCGCGCTGATTGACCTCTTCAAAGAACGTTCAGGGCTCACGCCCACTGACAGCTTGCTATCCGCCTGTCTGCCGGAGGCATCGAAAAAGACGGTGAAGGATGCACTCGGGCAGCTTAAGAAGTGGTCTCTTGTGATCTTCCGGAAGTTCGCCGACGCCTACGCAATTTATGCTGGCAGCGATTTCGACATTGATCGCGCAATCGAGGATGCGCTTCAGCGCGTTCGAGAGGTTGATTTCGCGGCGCTCAAAAAGCTGGCAGGACTTCAGCCCATTCTTGCCAAGCGGCACTACCATGATACTGGCGCCCTACGCTGGTTTGATGTCGAAGTGGCACCTTTGAATGGCCTGATCGAACGCGCCGCAGCTTACGTACCCAAGTCAGGCACAATTGGTGCCTTCCTTCTTGCGATCCCCACGGTAGGTGAAAGCCAAGAAATCGCCGAGAAGCTGTGCCGTGAGGCGGCGCGTGAATCCAAGGACTGGGATGTTGTCGCGGGCCTGTCGCAGCGCGCATGGGTAATCGTCGATCTCGCAAGAGAGCTTATCGCGCTCAGTGAAGTACAAGAAGAGCATCCTGACCTCGCTGGCGATACCGTTGCGCAGCGCGAAGTGCAGGCGAGAAGAACGGCTCTTCAAGGTCAGCTCGAAGAAGAACTTAGGACAGCCTTTGACCATGCGACCTGGTACCTGAAGAACCACAAGCCGCAGAAATGGGATCAGGCCGAAATCAACAATGCCGCCTCTGATTTGGCCGCCAAGCGCTTCCCGCTCTCGCCAAAGATCAACAATGAGCTCCTTAACCGCATCAAGCCATCGAGTAACGCCGTAGCCGCCCAGAATGCGCTATTGCGCGCGATGGTCGGCCGAGAAGGTGATGAGCGCCTTGGCATAGAGGGGTATCCTGCTGAAGGCGGCCTATTTGCTTCCATCCTAGAAGCGACCGGATTGTACGGAAAGGTAAGTGGCGCCTGGCAGTTCCGCGCGCCGTCGAAAAAAAGCGATCCGAGCAATCTTAATCCGCTTTGGGAAGCCGCCTCGGAGCACCTGAGAGAGGCAAAGGACAGAACGGTTACCGTATCTGAGCTCTACGATCTCTGGGGTAAGCCACCCTTCGGCCTAAAAGAAGGGCTGAAGCCAGTTATGGTCGTGGCCTTTATCCTCACACAAAGAGAGAACGTCGCCCTGTATCGCGAGGGTATCTTCCAAGCGCGGTTTAAGGATATCGATGTTGAAATCCTCGCCAAAGATTCTGGTGAGATACAGCTCCGCTGGATGGACCTTTCCGATCTATCTCGTAGGTTGCTATCGAGCATGGCTGAAGTCGTGCGCGATCTCGATGCCTCAAACAGTCTGGCACACCTTGCGCCTATCGACGTCGCCCGCGGCCTCATTGCCATATTCGACAAGCTGCACCCGTGGACAAAGCGGACCATGCAGTTGTCCTCTAACGCAACGCGGGTGCGCGATCTGTTCAAGCACGCAAACGATCCGAACAAGTTCTTGTTCGACGACATTCCTACCGCATTCGGCGGGCGCGGCGCACTCGACGAGGAAAACGATCTCCAGAGTATCGTTAAGGATGTACGCGAAGGGCTAGAAGAGCTTGTCGCCTCATACCCGTCGATGCTGCGACGTCTGCATGATCTCATGCTGGCCGAGCTTCAGGTGCCTAACGCCTCACCGCAGGCTCTCGGAGAGCTGCGCGCACGGGCAGAGAACATCCGTGAGATCGGCGGCGACTTCCGTCTGAATGCCTTTATCGGAAGGCTTTCTCAGTTTGAAGGGACAGAACAAGACCTAGAAGGCATTGCAAGTTTGGCAGCAAATAAGCCGCCGCGTGACTGGACCGATCCCGACCTCGATCGCGCTTCCGTCGAGCTTGCAGACTTTTCGCAGAGATTTATTCGGGCGGAGAACTTCGCGCGGGTAAAAGGCCGGACCGACAAGCGAAGCTCAATGGCGGTTGTCGTTGGTCTCAACGGCCGACCCGCTCCCATGCACGCCGAGTTTGAAGTGTCAGAAGCCGAGCGCAAGAAGGTCGAAGACATAATCAAAAGACTTGAAGATGTCATCGATGTCGAGGCCCCGAAGAACCGCCATCTGCTTCTTGCAGCACTCGCGGAGTTGAGTTCCCGCTACATGAGTGACGAAAAAATTGATGGCAACAAAATGGAAGTGGAACGAGTAGTATAATGAGTGATGCCGAAGCAAAGCATGTTTTGGGCTTATCGGGTGGCAAGGACAGCGCTGCTCTCGCAGTCTATATGCGCCAGCACCACCCAGAGCTTGATATCGATTATTTCTTTACCGATACGGGCAAAGAACTCCCAGAAGTCTACGAATTCCTTGGGCGACTCGAAGGGTTTCTTGGGAAGTCAATTTTGAGACTAAATCCTGACAGAGACTTCGACTTCTGGCTCAAACAGTACAATAACTTCCTGCCATCACCGCAAACGCGTTGGTGCACGAGGCAACTAAAGCTTAGACCATTCGAGCAATGGCTCAAGCCGATGCTGGAACAAGGACAAAAGGTCTACAGCTACGTCGCCATTCGCGGGGACGAGGAGTACCGGGAAGGTTATAGTTCCAAGCATAAAAATCTAAAGATCGTTCTGCCATTCAAAGACGATGGCATTGATAAGCCAGGTGTTCATGAAATCCTTGAATCATCAGGCTTAGGTCTACCCAAATACTATGATTGGCGCTCGCGTAGCGGCTGCACGTTTTGCTTTTACCAGCAGAAGATCGAGTGGGTCCGCTTGAAAGAGCAGCATCCAGAAGCCTTCGAGGAAGCAAAGACCTATGAGAAAAACGCCGTGGAGAATGACTCACCCTTCACTTGGAGCCAAGGGGAGTCACTTGATGAGCTGACAGAGCCTGAACGCGTAAGGCAGATTAAAGAAGACTACGAGAAGCGGCTTGAACGGGCGAAAGCAAAAAGGCAGCAGAACCCCCTTCGCGATGAACCGGATAGTCTCGACATTGATGAACTATACGGTCAGGCGAAGGGCTGTCTTGCCTGCCATAAATAATTGATTTTAGATAATAAAAGTGGCAGGATCGATGCCGCGTTCACAATAAAGATGAGCGATAGGGAGGGCGAGTAGCGGACTATGACGCACACAAACAAATTTGTAGATTTCTTGCGCCATTACGGTCCGATTTCTGCAACGGACAACATGTATGACGAGCTCATCCAAGCTGAGATTGATCGGAAAGGTATAGTGCCCCCAATCCAGATAACGCCGTCCAAACTTCCAGCAATACTTGAGAACTTTCGATCAAACGTGCCTAGGTCAGTGGTGCTCACTGGGACTGCTGGCGATGGGAAGACCTACCACTGCCGACGCGTGTTTGAAGAATTCGCTGATAATCCGCAGGAATGGCAAAAAGGCGAAAAGATTGTTTCCCTGCCACTTTCTGGGTCAGGAAAAACACTTCGTATTGTCAAAGACCTCAGCGAACTGACGACAACCGAAAAAAACGATCTTCTACCCGGTTTCATGGATGCGATTGGCGATCAAAACTCTCCTAATGTTTATTTGGTAGCCGCGAACGATGGGCAGTTACTTGCGTCCTTGCGCGATTGGGCCGAGGCAAATGGTGAAGAGGCCTTCCGCACATTTGTCTCGATTGAGTCCATGCTTGTGACGGACAAGACCACCCGCGATGATCTCTCGCTCGACCTCTATAATCTCTCGCGCCTTGACGCAGCCAAGCATTTTCTTGCCATCATCGAACAGATTGTTGAGCATCCACAATGGGATAACTGCTTAGGGTGCGAGCTGCTTGATGCCGATGGAAACACACGCTGCCCGATCCGTATCAACAGGGATAGATTGCGCGCAAATGGCGGAGAGTCCCTTTTCCAGACGCGCCTCTCTCAGCTTCTCAGCCTTGCGCGGGCCAATCGCACGCACTTGCCCATCCGTGACCTTCTGCTCCTTAGTGTAAACATTCTGCTCGGTGACCGGGCGTCATCAAGCTTGCTGACGTGCCGGAAAGCCAAGAACCGTGCCGAGACGGACAACTACCGGATGACAAATCCCTACACGAATGTTTTTGGCGCTAATCTTCCCGAGAGACAACGTCAGCAATACCAGGCATTTACGGCGCTAGAGGGCTTCGGTGTCGGCCGAGAGACCGACAACCAAATCGATAACCTTCTTATCTATGGACGCTATAACAACGAAACGATCTTTGCTTCGCACATCGGGAGTGACCACTTCTACGGCGCAGATGCATACGCCCCTTTTCTCAGGGACTATCTCGAAGGCGAGCGAGAAAACATCACTGAGTTCATGAGAGCCTTGGCGAGGCAGCGCCAGAGACTATTTTTTACACTTCCGGATGACGGTGAGTTGAAGCCCTGGTCATTAAGTGTCTACCGCTCAGCTGATCTGTTCTTGGAATTTGGCCGGAGACTAACTGATAAGGCCGACATCTCTCGCATTTCTGAACTCTTGGTGCGGGGGCTCAACCGCACATTCTGCGGTATGATGATCGACGACGGCACGAAGCTCTATCTCTCCTCATCCGGCGGGGATGGACGCGGGCGCATAGCATCAATCCTTGAACACGAGTTGAGCGCGAGCCCGCAGCGACGTGATCCATACGTTCGTCTTTCACTAGCGTCCGATGACTTCACTCCCATTGTGCAAGTTATCGATCCAGCCGGAAGGCCTGAGACAGTCGTCGACCAGCTTGAACTACAACTTACACATTTTGAATACCTGATCCGCGTCGCACGCGGCAGCCTGCCCGCGAGCTTCTCTCGTCAGTGCTATGAGGACTTTTTGGATTTCAAGCTTCGGCTGATCGAGCGGCTCGACCAAATAATGGGGGCGCAGCCTGTGCAAGGCGAAGTGAGCCTTCGCGCCATTACTGTCGACCCAAGGGGGCGGCCGCAACCCGACAATATTCGCGTTCGTGTAGGTGACGCATGACACGACTTGATACTCCAACACAGTACAAAGGCATTAAAGTCTGGGTTGACGAGGCGATCTGGGGACATCGTTTTTATAACGATCAGACCCCTTGGCTTGTTTTTCTGGAGTTCCTGTCCGTCTTTCGATCCCGTGATCAAGTTCAGCACGGTCTAGCTGAGGTTCGAAATGAAGGCGCACACGAGCAGTTCACCTATGACACGCCGAGGCTGATACCCTTGCGTGAGCTAATCTTTAGCAACCCCCATATCCAGCATATTGATGCAAGTGAAAAGCTGGACGGTGAGAAATGGGACGCCTGGCTCAAGCAATTCGAGAGCGATCAAAGTTTCGCTTTTTTGCGAGACCGATGTGGCGAGTTTTCTGAGCTCGCAAGGATTGTCGAACTCTTCCAAAACACCGCTGTTGAACCACACAGGCAACGGAGATGGACAAGCCGCTTTTTGTTCCCTTACGGCCCCTATTGCCTTTACGCTGACTTGCCAAACAATCCCAATAGTAGTCCTGATAGACGCTTTTTCGCGCGTGGCGGGGAACTGTTGTACTTGATGCTCTCCCGCAGTGGCCAAGGCCCCGAAATCGCCAAGTTGATTGGCGAGAAGATTCTACGGAGCGATAATTCCTGGAACCGCGTCGCTAAGGCACTACTCCCCGACGACCATCGGATCGATGCCAACTCCGTTACTGGAGGTATAGGCTATCTACCATTTGCTCAGCGCGATGAATATAAAGAGCTTGCAAAGACATGGCTTCAGCTTCTTAGCCTTGATCTTCCAGGTAATGCAGTCATCGACCCCTTGGTGCGTCTTTCTGCGCTGCACATGCTCATCTACATGCTGCGTAGATCAATCGAAGAAACCGGTGATCAAGGCGAGCCTAGGTTTGTCCTTGAAATTCCAGCACCCAAAAAGACAACTCTATTCGAGATTTCAGCCGAGAACCTGCGCGCCAACCGCATGCTCACAAATCGAGCCGTTCGCGCGTACATAGACAGCGCGAAGAACGCCCCTGATTGGGAAGAAGCCTTGCAGAAGCGCGCGCCTGCTGACGCCGTTAGAGAGTACCTAACTGAGCGTTTTCAATGGGACCCGGAAGATGGTCCGGCCTCGGGCGACCCAGAGACGATCTTCAATGCCCTGAGAAGCTACGCTGAGAAACGGCATTCACAACACGTTTCAAAGGTGCATTTGGAATGGATGCGTCAAATCGGACTTGCTGTTTCTCGCCGAGGTGTGGGGACCTGGTACGCGCCCAATGATTCCCTCATCAAAGCGTTGGTTATGTGTACAGTTGATGGTGAGCGAGAAGAATATCATCGCTTTCTCGCCAAGCTTTACGACAGGTTTCGAATCGTAATCGCAGCTCCTGAAGCTGAAAAGGCTTACGGTCAGCTTCCGACGGATCAGTATGCGTTTTCACAGAACGCGCAGCGTCTTGAACAACGCCTTAGGACGTTGGGCTTGCTTCGGCGCCTGTCAGATGACTGCGCATATGTCGAAAACCCGTTCAGGAGGCCACTATGACTAGGACCGAGCTAATCGCGGCCGTGGCAACCGCCTCATTGAAAGAGCAGTTGTCCGGGGAACCTGAGGGTACACAGCGCATATGCATGTTGGGCCTCGACGCTGAAGTCGTTCGCGCAGTGGCGCAGGCTGTAATCGCAGATGGCGAAATCTCGAACGAAGTGATGGTGAGAGTGGGCACCGTCTTCGATCCGAATGGGGATCTGCCCACGGAAACAAGGAGCGATGAGTCCATCACTCATTGGCGGCACTGCCGCCTCCCAGACGACAAGCGCGCCGTCCTCTTTGCTGCCTCGCAGGATGAGCTGCAAAGAAACGACAAGAGCGTCGAGAAGGTGACGCGGATTGAAACTGATAAACTCAGGCTTCGATATGCGGATTGGATGCACTGCGCGGGCCTTACAGATCGGTTTCTTGATCAAAAGAAGAGAGAGCACTTAGCGGCTGCCTTGCAGGCTGCAAATGAAACACACGCAGCGCGGACGATTGAAACCTTTTCGGCTTTCGTATTGGCAATCTCGGACAATGTTATTTCAAAAGGTATGCCTTTGCAGAAGGCGGTAGATAATGCCCTGCCAGCACTAAGACTGCCGCGCAGCGCAGGCGACTTCGACAGAATCCCTGAAGCAAAGCGCGCGAGGAGTGCCGAGTGGGCTAAAATTTTTCGGCGACTTCATCAGAACGTTCGGCCTCTACTTGTTCGTGAAAACGAACGTGGAGACCCTATAGACGAACAGCTCGCAGAAAATCTTACTGCTGTTGGAGGTCGCCTGGAGCAACCTTCAATAGATATCATTCAACGGTTTTTGGATGATGATCTTTCTGCTGATGTCTGGCGGCAAAGCCAAGAAGACGTTGTTGAGCTCGATTGGCGCTCCGTTTCAGAGGTTTTTTTGGGCCCTAGGCGCCCAGACCGACTTCCACTTGGCGAGAAAACCGTCAAGTTCTTTGATGATGAGTTTGATGACTTGCTCGAAGACGATGAGCGGACCCTTCTGCTTGCTCCATTTCCAAAGGACCCCACAGACGATCTCGCAGCGTTGTTCGACCATTACCAGGAGCACATTGCACGTGATAAAGCACTCTACGCCGCTTGGGAAAAATTTGTCTTCAATAATCCAAAGCCATACTCTGACTTCTTCGTCGGTCTGATCGAGACTCTACAAAGACTCCGTGACCGAACAAACGATATCGAGCTAAAATCAAAAAAGCTGACTGTGCGTATTCCGCGCAGTCGTGAGAAGAGCTTTTGGCGCGGGAAGAACGCAGCTGTCGCCAGATATTTTGCGTTCCGTTTTCGCGGCATTGAACATCTATTCGGCTCTGACGTGACCTTTGACTTCGGAAAGATGCAGGATTTCTATTTCCCGAATGTGGACGCCGATCTTGCACGTAGCACATCCGGAGCCAAGGATGCTCGAAGTCTCAAGTTCGAAGTTGAACTCGACCCAGACGGCGCCAAAGCAAAGCTTCTCTTTATTTGGGAGATGTCCCCAGCCGCGCTCGCCTGCTCAATGGCAGATGATCTTGTCAGGATCGCGAATGCACAAGGAGACCGCGCACTTCTACCGACAGCCGATATTGCCCGGCAATCAACGAGTGCGAAGGGGCGTATACAGCGCATCGATCTGATGGAGGTAAGCACCATCCGGGATGCGCTGAATGGCAGTAACGGTACGATGGTCGCACCCAATAGAGCCAGTGGCGACCGTAGCGAGGCTTTCCTCGGCGAACTCGACAAACTATCAGGGCTGATCTCGCCCAAAGGAAGCGCGGCCATTCGAGATGCCTTCGAAGCCTTCCGTGAAGGGTATGCCGAGGCGATCCGAGCGTGGGTTGGCACTGACGGTGAGGGTATCGCCGCTGACAGTCTTATAACCCAGGCTAATAAATACGGTGATCTCCTTGAAGCGCTTATGGTTCATGCCAACAACGACCTTGCGCGAGAGACGCTTTGGAAAGAACTGCTGCGAGTAGGTGTTGCCAACGTTGGTGACGGCGCGTCGGCTGCGATTGTTCTTCCTTGGCACCCCCTGCGCCTTGCAGAAATCCACATCAAGGCTCACCAAACTGCTGAGCTTGTAAAGAGCGTGCTAGCAGCTGAAGAGAAGGACATATTCCGCGCCGACCTGCTCTTTGGGCAGAGAACCCTAGAGTTGCAGTCCGACTACTATCCGGAAGTCTGTATCGGCTTCGCCGAAGATCAAGCCATCCTGCTGTCCGTTGCTGAGTCCTCTTTCGATTACAGTTTAGCGGAACAACCCCGGCGTGGTGGCAACGGCAATGTCGAGGATGCGCTTGATGTTGAGCCTGGCGTCGCCGCCAAGGCCTTCAGCGCGGTCGGGGAACAGTTCTTGAATTTGCTTCCCCACGAGCGGACAAATTTCTCGGTTGTGCTATACAATGCGGAATCTAAGGCGCTTCCGAGCGCGCTTGCGGCGGAGCTTTCTAGCAAAGTTGAGCAAGAGAACGAGCTTCAATGCGACCTTCTCCTGACGCATTCGCAGCCGATGCGGATGCGCAAGGTTTACGAACAGCAAAATGTCGCAGTCAGCGATGATACCGGTTCGGTAATGGCGAGTGAGGCCGCCCGGAACTTCCTTTCAAGACTACGTGTTGGGTTTCTTGACGAAAGCGCAGTCACTGACGACGAAGACACCCGCGCGGCCGACCTTGTCGCCCTTCAGGATGTCATCGCCCGCAACGCAGAGCTACGTTGGAAGCGCGCCCCCGGAACGCAACGTCCGGACTTGATCTCTCATGTTCCCCACCGCTGGTCTCGCCGACGTCCTGTAGGAGCTGCGGATACGGCAACTTCCGTATATTTGACAGCTCCAGTGCAGCCGCAGGTAGGCCAACGATATCTGAATGCCATTCAGCTTTTCCTCGAAGGCGACAACGCACGTGCAGAAGACGTGATCCCCGCACGTGAGGTGAACTTCAAAGACACCCACATCGCCGACGTCTTCAAAAACGCTCACCGCATTGGGGAATGGGTGGTCAATTACGACGAGCTTGTGGACCGTCGGCTCCTTTCGAACAACGGTGTTCAGGTCATACGACACATCCATGATCGCGGGGTCGACCGAAACATTACAGTATCGACGACGGCCAAGCCGCGCCTACTGCAAACCCTTATCAAGCAGCGCTTGGACCATATCGACCCAACCATCGTTGCAACTCATGGGATTGCCGCAGTTGACCGGCTAACCGAACAAGCCAACCAGCTCTCCGGCCATGTCGTGATGCGCGCCGCGCGGTACGGGCGCTACGCAAATGAGTTGCTGGGTGTCGTCCTCTCTATGGAAGAACTGAAACGCGGCCTCGGCGACCCTACTCTTCCAACAGGATGGTATTGCCTTGACGATTTCGCTTCCTGGTTTGGACAAAAGGAAGAGCAAATTGCCGACATCATGGCGATTGCGCCACGCATCGAGGACGGAAAGCCCGTTCTAAAGATCGCGATGTCCGAGGCGAAGTTCGTTACAGCACGCGGATACCGGTCACAGGCAAAGAAATCTGCAAAACAGCTCGAAGAAACCGTTTTGCGCTTGGGCCGGGCACTCGATCCCCAGGGTGCACGGATTGACCGTGAACTCTGGCTACATCGCATCGGTGATTTCATGATCGAAGGCATGCAGCCCTTTGATCCGGAAATACTCGGCGGATGGGATCTGCATAAGTGGTCAGAGGAAGTTCGCCTCGACCACGTGCCAATTGCGCTATCCGGTTTCTCGCACGTCTTTGTTCACGATGATGATGAATATGTTGATGCAGGCGGCTCTACTCAGTTAAAGGGCGCTTCTCACTGTATTCAGCAAGTGTTTGACAAACCGCGCGTCGCTTCTCGGCTGCGTGCCTTTGCCGTTGATCAACTTCCTCAAACTGAGGTTGGCGATATTGATCCCAGGGACCCTTGGGAAACGGCATTAATTTCACGCGCCGTGAATGGTGCAGTGCCTGATGAAGGCTCGACACCTCCGAACGAAAAAATGGATACGGAGACGTCCAATCAAGAAGAGGTAAGTTCGTCGTCCACGGAGACTGGCAGCGCCGATCCTGTTCAGGTCGAAACAACTGCTGATGAAAATTCAAACACGACAGAACTGACGGGCGCCGAAAAGAAAGACGAGGGCTCTGCGGCGCCCGAGATCACCAATATGCCATCCGCTGAGTTGGCATCCTGGCTCAACAGTTCCGGGACAAACGACGACGATGATGATGCGCAACGTTGGCTTGAAGAAACAGTCATCAATCTGCAGCGGGCGCTTCGCGGATACGATATGACTGCAGAGCTGATCGGATCACGCTTGACGCCCAACGCTGCACTCATTCGCCTTCGGGGCTCAGATGACCTCACGCTTCCCAAGGTCGAAAAGAGACGGCAGGAACTCCTGACCTCTCACGCCATAGATGTCATTAATCTCCTGGCGGCACCGATGGAAGTTATTGTCATGGTGCGGCGCCCGAAGCGTGCCATCCTTAGGTTGAGAGACCTTTGGAGACTTCGTGAACTGCCGGAAACCGCCCCTGAAACAAACACGAGCTTGCTTATTGGCGCCAAGGAGGCTGACGGAGAGCTGCTATACCTCAATGTTGGAGAGGGATTTGCTGGCCAGCAACCTCATGGTCCGCACACGCTGATTGCAGGTGAGACCGGAAGCGGGAAAGGCGTTCTGGTACAGTCTTTGCTACTCGATATCTGCGCAACAAACAGCCCTAAGAGCGCACGGATCAGAATGATCGATCCGAAGGCGGGGATTGATTTCCCGTGGCTTCGTCGAATGCCGCACCTCGATGGTGATCTCATTACCTCAAGAGAGGAGGCCATTGAGACACTTGAGGAGCTTGTTGAAGAGATGGAACGACGTAACCGTCTTCTCGCAGACGCGGGTGTGACCAAACTTGCAAATTATAATAAGAAAGTGCCGCCTAGCGAACGCCTGCCAAGGATATGGGTCTTTCACGACGAACTTGCGGATTGGATGCTGATCGATGACTACCGTGATGCTGTCGAGCTCAACGCGAGCCGCCTTGGTGTGAAAGCCCGCGCCGCAGGGATCAATCTGGTCCTCATAACGCAGCGACCAGACAAGGATGCCCTCCCGATGCAGCTCCGCGCCAACTTGACCAACCGGCTTGTTCTAAAGGTTGCGGACAAACGAAACTCTGTTCTAGTGCTCGACGAACCAGGGGCGGAAAGACTCTTGGGGCGTGGCCATCTCGCAGCCAAGTTATCTGGCGAAGGCGAGATCATATTGGCCCAAGTTCCCTTCGCAGATGAAGACGAGATGGCGGAGCTAGCAGATTTGATACGCAGTGCCTGGTCGCGAGAATAACACGATTGCCACAATCGAAAGGCATCAGTCCATGGACCTAAAGAGTGAAGCATACCAGCAGAACTATCAGCAGTTCCGCTCGCTAAACCAGATCATGTGGCAGATTCCAGTTCTGGCAATGACACTTACAGGCGGCTTATGGTTTGGGGTTTCGCGCATACCAGAGAACACATGGCTTGTTACTGCTTTGCTGCTCACAGCGGTCGTAGGAAATGGAGCGCTTTTTGCGGTCCTGTTTCGCTTCCGGCACGTAATGGACTGCTATCTTGCCTGGTTGCGGCAAGCCGCGCCGGACGGATTCGTAGACGCGAGCGCAAACTCAACCACCGACAATCGGCTAGAAAGATTCTGCAATCGCGACAAAACTGTTCGCAATTTGTTCTCCTTTATGCTTTGTTGGTCCGCGTTGTGCAGCCTCGCGCTCTTAGGTGCCTTCTGGTACGAACAAACATTCCAACAGGATCCCATGACGAAGAACCTAGACGCTATAGAATTCTACGATCAGCATGCAGCAGCTCTGGCCGACAGTTACGAGGCCGTATCCTTTGAAGATGCCTATCCTTTTCTGATTTCAACGCTTCCAACGAAGAGCTTGAGGATCATCGACATAGGTTCTGGCAGCGGTCGCGATGCGGCTTGGTTTGCATCCAAAGGTCATTCCGTCATCGCGGTGGAGCCTTCATCATCTATGCGAGCACTTGCTAAAGCCATTCATGAAAACGGTGGCATCGAATGGATTGATGGGCAGCTTCCTGAGTTAAGTCACCCACTTCTGTCAGGAGCCAAGTTTGATATTGCTCTGATGAGTGCTGTGTGGATGCACATTCCCCCGGAAGAAAGAGCACCTTGTTTGGCGCGACTCTATGAATTGCTTTCCGATGAAGGCGCTGCATTCGTCACATTGCGAATTGGCCCGTCTGACAAAGGCAGAAGCATGTATTCTGTTGATGCAACAGAGTTCGAGCAATCCGCTCAAAAGGCTGGTTTCTCTGTTAATTCCGAAGGCGAATTTGCAGATATTCTTGGGCGGCCAAATGTGCGATGGCTAGCATACAGGCTGTCCAAGGGGCCTTAGAACCGCAACCGTAAAATACGTACGTCAAATCTGACGCTAATTGCGTTGGTCAAGTTCAGTTTTCTGAGATACGAGCTTCCAACATACCAAGATTTTTTAAAGCGTTTTCAAACACTTGAACGTCAGCATTCTCTCTTTGGCCATCCATTGAATTCTCGTCAAAGAAATCCATCTCCATCTGTCGCTGCTCCTCGGCGACGACGGCTTGAACGACGGGCGCAGTCTTCTTTGGAGCACCGTCGTTTTGCCCTGACGGGTAACCGCCAGATACTTGGCTTGCGCTCTCCATATCCACATCGGCTTCACCTCCGCGAGGCACGTCCGACGGCGGAGTCATCGGCATGGCGCGCACACTCAGCGGCAGCGTGCCCTGCGCTTCCCCTCCCCCCGGCTTCGGAAACGGCAACTCCCCCGTCTGCGCCGCATGGATCGCCTTGAATAGCCGGTCGTCGAAATACTGAATCCGCTTGGCCCGGACAGGCATTTGCGCGTCGATCACCATGACGATCTCGTCGAGCGGCAGACGGCGCGCTTCATCTTCAGGCAACAATGAGCTTTCTTCGGTCCGGGTCGACTGGCTGCGCCCTTCAAAGGGGTTCTTGCCGATGGACTGGGATCGCGTGATGACGGTTTTCGTGGTCTTGCCGACAGCCTTGCTGAGCTCTTCGACGGTTTTTTCATCCGAGGGCGTGAGATAGAGTTTCACGCCCGCGTTGCCCTGCAGGGCGCGGCGGGTGTTCTCGCCGTAGATTTCATCGAGGGCGGGGATGGTTTGGGTGACCACGGCCAGGTGACCACGATAGGTCCGCAGGGTCTCGATGCTCTCGACCACGATGGGCATCTTGCCCAAGCGATTGAACTCGTCGAGCATGATCATCACGGGCCAGGGCTCATCCGGCCCTGGGTCCTTTTCCTGCATGGCGGAGAGGAGATCGGAGAAGAAGAGCCGGATCAGCGGCGCCAGCGGCTTCACCATCAGCGGCTGGACGACAAGATAGACCGAAAAGGGCTTCTTGCGGATCGTCCGGAAGTCAAAGTCCGACACCGCCGTCGCCTCATCGATGGCAGGGTTCTGCCATTGGTCGAGCCCCGAGGTCATCAGGAGCGAGACATAGGAGGTCAGCGTGTCGTTGTTGGTCGAGGCCAGCCGCGTGAAGATCAGCTTGGCCGCCCGGTTGTCGACCTCGTGGCCACGCGCGAAGTATTCCTTCTGCTTGTTCCCTCCCGACGCCGCGATGCGATAGATCTCGCCCAAGGTGGGGCGCTTGCGTTGGAATGCCAGCAGGCCTGCCGCCACAAAGAGATCGATCCCGCCTTTGAGGAGACCCTGCACCCGGTCGTTGTCACTCTGCAAGAAGAGCGTCGCGAGGAGCTGCAATTCCATCTGCTGGCGTGCGGGATCTTTCAGCTCATAGATGCGCAGGAGCGGGTTGTAGCGATGCGTGCGCCTGCCCTCCCAATCGGTGGGGGCAAAGCGATAGACCTTGTCGCCTTGGGCGTCGCGGTGCCGGGCCGTGGCCTCGAAACACTCGCCCTTCACATCGAGCGTCACGGCGGAGCCTTGCCAGGTCAGCAGGTTCGGAATGACAAAGCCCGTGGTCTTGCCGCGGCCCGTGGGGGCCACGATCAGCGCATGGGGGAAGACCTTGGAGCAGATGTAGTTGGCGCGGGAGCCCGGCGGCCCCAGCTTGCCGAGGATGAACCCGGTGCCCGGCGCCCCGAAGAAGCCATTGGCCTTCATCTCGCGCGCGGTCTGCCAATGGGTCTGGCCAAACCGTGTCAGGGCGGACCCTGAGAGGGCGAGGCTCAGCATCAGCCCGGCGGCGGCGAAGCTGCCGATGATCAAGTGAATAAGTTGCGCGTCCTCCGGGCGGCGATCGAGGATCGCCAGATAGTTCTGCGCGATATAGGCAAAGTCGATCTCGGCGCCGAAGCCGAGATCCTGGTAGGTCAGCACCGCCGAGGCGATCGTATAGCCCATGGCGGCGATCACCAGCGTCACCAACAAGACACCGGTCGCGATCCGCGCCTTTCCCATGGAGGCGCTCAATGGACCTGACCCCGCTCGGTCTCGCCATCCAAGTCTGTCGCGCGGTGTTTTTCGTATTCGGCGTCAGCGAGATCATCGACCACCTGGCGCAAGGCCTCCGTGTTGGCCGTCGCGGCATCCGATTGCAGATAGACCTTGGCGACATAGAGCCGGTCGAGGCGGTCCTCGAGAACCTGTTCAAGCGCATCGGCATCGCCGGATGTGAGCCGCTCAAGTTGACGGTCATCCAGCACCCGCGCGATCTCGCCACGGAAGGCGTCCCGCTCCGCCTCGCTCTCGAAGGGCGCGGACAACTCCCCTGCCCGCTCATGGTCCAAGACACGCGCAATTTCGTCTGCGAGGCGGTCGGTACGGCCAGACTGCGAAGCAGTTTCACCGCGGGCTGCGAGGAATGCGTCGCGCGTGCCAGACCCGAGCCCGTCGCGCATCTCGGTTTCGCGGCGGACCTGATTGATGACCTCCGTGTCGCGTATCTCGACGACGGCCGCGTAGGTCGCGCCGAGCCCACGGGCGAGATGGGACGGCATGTCCGGATAGCGCGCTCGTAAGTCATCCGTGACAGCATCTGCAACAGGCGTGCGGAGGTCGCGTCCCTCCATGATCCGGTCGACCTCGCGGGTGATCTCGCTGGCGCGGGCCGCATCGGTGATGGTCTCCCTGTAGGGTTCAGACCGGTCGATCACATCGCCGGGGCGTGCGAGCAGGTCCCGGTGTGCTTCGAGATACGTGCGCTGCTCCGTCTCGATCCGGCGCTCCGCCCGTGAGACAACCTCCCAGTCCCGGTCCTCGATCTGCTGCGCAGTCAGGCCGTCTGCGCGCATCTCCTGACGGATGGTCCCTTCCATCGCCCGGACCGCGCCCTCATGATAATGGAACCGCTCGCTGTCCGGTTCCGCTTCCATGACGCCATCCCGGCGCAGCACGTTCTCGCGCTCCAACAGCGTGCCAAGTTCCACATGCACATCATTGAGAATGTCGCGGGCCTGTTCCAGATCGGCGCGGCGCTCGAGGTTCAGATCCCGCGCCTCAGCCACTTTGGAGAGATCATTGGCGATCCATTGATGCTCGAGCGCTGCATTTGAGGCGCCCGTCTCGATCCGGGCCACCACTTCCGATGTGCTGATGCCCGTGCCCCGTAGTGCTACGTCAATGCGCGATCTCAAGTCGGACTCGGCCAGTCGCTCGCGCTGGCTGGCGTCGATATTGGCTTCGGAATAGATCCCGCCCTCCGAGGGGGTCTCTGACAGCGTGGATGATCGCAGCCCCAAGGGCTGCATGTGCTGGACCTGCGTCTGGATCTCGATGAGGCGCTTTTCCAGCACGGGACGTTCCGCGTCAGACTTCTCGGCGATCATGCCCTGCACCCGCGTGAGCTTCTCGGCATAGAGGCTTCTCAGATCCTCAAAGCTTTGATCCTCGGCCATATACACATCTCCTGTTCGGTCCACCTGCCCGCCATGCGCCAGCACCTCGCCCGCGCGGAAGAGTGCCGCGGCGATGTCTTCCCGGGCCTCCCGGGAGGCCTCTGCGGCAAGCGAATGGTAGACGCTTCTGGTGTTGGCGATCTCCGCCAGCGTCCGGGTCAGGTCCTGCCCCACGCGTTCGCGCTCGCGGGGCGCGCGACCCTCTTCTTTCGCGGCGTAGACCTCGCTGGTCCGGGCTGGGTAATGTACAGCCCCGCGATCCACCCGGCGCGTGGCCTCCAGGCGCACGCCATACTTCTCGGCCTCCTCGACCATGGCGAGGCGGAAGTCGTCATAGTTGAAGCGATGATTGCGCCCCAGAAAGAAGAACTCGCCTTCTTGCGAGCGGCGGTTCAGCACCAGATGCGCATGGGGGTGATCGCGGTCCTCATGCACCGCGATGATGTAGTCGAAATGCCCCTTATCAGTCTGGAAGAACCGCTCGGCCACATCCGTCGCAATGTCGCGCACATCCTCCCCGCGCGTGCCGATGGGGAAGGACATGAGCATGTGGGTGGTCTGCCCGAGCTTGGGCTTGAAGCCCGCATCCCACCGCTTGGCAAAGCGCTCGGTCAGATCCTTGACGTCACCCGCCTCGAGCTTCGCCTTGCCATCCAGGAACCCGCTACTGTCCACGATATAGGTAGACTTGGTGGTGAGGTAATCGAGCTGGTTTGCGAGCTGCGATTTGGTATGCGTGCCTCCGCCCCGGATCGCCTTGAAGACCGCTGGCCGGTGGCCTGCTGCCGCGCGCGCAAGCTGGGTCTGCTTGGCCACGTGCAGCCCCTGCATTGAGCCCCGGACGCGGCTCCAGCCATCCCGAAAGACCTCGCCCGTGACGGCATGGACGGCATCATTCAGCTGCATGCGCAAACTCCCTCAGCGCGGCCGTGGCCTGCAGCTGCATTGCGTCTCGACGGCGGCGCAGAAGCAGATCGATCTCGTCAGCGGAGTCCAGGATGAACCGCGCCAGCCCGCGCATCTGCGCAAGGCGCAATTCGGTGAACTCGGCACTCGTGCCCCCCACGGCCCCCTGCCCCCGCCGGTTGGCCTGCGTCATCTGCTTGGCGATCTGCGCGACCCCATTGCCGACCTCGTGCAGCGAGGCGCGGTAGCGCGCCATCTCTGCTGCCATCTGCGCGTCCGGAACGAACACCCCGCCTGCCGCCTGAATGAGCCGCCGCAACCCCTCGGCACGGCTCTCGATCCCGGCATCGGCCAGCACCTCGTCGAGCGCCGCCAACTCCGCAGCCGTGACCTTCACACTGACTGCTGAGACCGGGATCGCGGCCTCGGCCTGGCGCTCGGCATCGGCTTTGAGCGTGTACTGGATCGCCCGCACCGACACGCCAAACCGTTCCGCCAGCACTGAAGTGGAAACGCCTTCCGCAGCTTCGCGAACGATCTCCATGCGCTCCGCATCGATGAGGCGTTTTGAGCGAGACATGCGAAGAAAGACCCCCTATTTCCTGCCACCTTCCACCAAGGCTGGCCCTACCTTACGATAATATATCACGCTGTCAATTATATACTTACGTTGCATTCACTCTCTGGCAGCCTTGGTGTCCGCTTCACGCCGCGGCCCGCAGGGACGCGGCTCTGCCGCCCTCACCACCGGGCGACCCACCTGTCCTAGGGGTCCCGTCCACCAGCCCCGCCCGAGGGTCTGGCCGAACACGCATGTGTTCGGACGGAACCGCGGGCGGGCGCAAACCCCACCGACAGGGCGGACAGGCAGGGTCAAGGAGGGCCAGATTTGGGTCCCCAAATCTCTGCCGCAAAAACCGGGAGGCCCTGGCCGATGGGTTTTTGTGGATGGCCCCCTTGAGGCTGACTGGCCGGTCTGTCGCGGCTAGGTTATTCCGAGCGGCGATCGTCCTATGAGCGCGCGGTGACCAGCACCAAGGGGAGGTCGCTGCCGGCGATCACCCACGCCGGAACCAGCATCTCTGGAACAGGGATCGGGCCGCCCCAAGATCGTCCTGGGACGGCCCATCCTCGTCAGAGGATTTAGTCCTGGGGATCTTTCGCGCTCGGTGGGAACATCACCAGCTCCGAGACCGCGACCGGGAAGTCGAGCTTGAGGCTGAAGAACTCCGAGCCGTCCCCGTTGCGGGTGTTGCGGAACATCGCACCCACGCGCTGAAAACGGGTGCGCTCCTGGCCATCGGTGTCGGTGAACTTGACGGGGACGGTGGCGACGTAGTGGTTGGTCATTTGGATTACTCCTTGTTGCGATGGGGATCACCCGGCACGGGGGCAAGAGGCCCGGTCGCAAGCGCAAATGCGGAGGGTCCGCGGCCAGCCGTGGAAGCCGTATTTGTGCTTGCCGAAGCGTGAGCTGAGGGCACGATTGGGCCGACCCCGTGCGATCCACATCTATGAGCAAAAAGGAGTGATCCGGATGACCCTTGCCGTCACGCCGTCGCCACCATCCGCGTACGCGTCCCGCCGAGCCTGGCCAGGGTGCTGACGGAGCCCGCCCGCGTGGATGCGATGTTCCGAAACACCACCCGAGGGACGCGCAAGTCTTCAGCCTCAAGTGCGACGTTTCGAGCCTTCGTGTCTTGCGATGCTGACGATGTGCGTGAGGTGCGCACCATCCCCAGCCCGTACCCGATGCGGATGGACCGAACACTGACGGACCGGGTAGAGCGATGACAGTGCCGGCCGCCGCAGCCTGTCGATCTTGCGTAACCGACCGCACACGCCATGAGACATGACGAAAGGGCCGCGCCAAGCGCGACCCCCTCTCTTCAATCCTGCGACGCCTTCTTCGCCGGGTCCGCAACCCGCATGACCGTCAGACCTTTCGCTTCCGCCTTCTGCCCGAGGTTCAGCGCGACCCCGTTGCCGCCGAAGAGCACAACCCCCGTCGCCGCGAACTTGTCGTCCAGCATCTCGTCGTTGCACTTGAACGGTGCCGCCCGTCCATGCGCGGACCAGCGCGGATCGAAGCGCGCCTGTGCTATCCCGCGTGCCCGGGCCCACCGAGCCGCAATCATCTCCGCCCCGTGCTTGCCACCCTTGTGGCAGAGGAAAATCTCCTGATTGCGGTTCTGCCTGATCCGTTCGCGAACCTTGTCGAGCGTGTTGAAGATCACATCGACATCTGTCCAGTCGGTGGCTCCTGAGACGATCAGGGGCACCCCCTCGACTGTCGACTTCTCGGCGGTTTCACGGTCGTGCTGTTCCAGGAGCTGCCGCGCCTCGAAGACCGCCCCGGTCTCCTGCGCCCGGACGCTTGCGCGCGAGCCCGCTGCCGGGATGAAGGCGTGGCCCGTTTCGATCTCGTAGCATTCCGCCGCAGCCTCGCTCATCACCTCGATGGCGCCGACGATCTCGCGCAGCTGCACAAAGCGCGCCTGCGCCTCTTCGAGCGCGGTCTCGGCGATCTCCGATCCGTCATGGGATTTTGCCAGCGCGCCGATCTTGTCGGCGGTGCGGTCGACCTCCTTGCCGAGTGCCACCTTGCGGCGCTGCAGGATCGTGGCGAGCCCATGGGCCAGCGGTTCGATTTCGGCTTCAAGCCCGGTCCCGCGTAGCTGACCGAGCAAAGCCTCGAAGCTCTCGCGGATGATGCGGTCGGTCAGGATGTGATCCTCCGGGATCGGCAGCTGCGCGTCCTTCTCGGTCAGCCCGAAAAGCTCGATGGTCTCGTAGGTGTTCGCAGTGTCATAAGCCATGTCTGGTCTCCAGTGTTCGGTTCCAAGGCCACCACGTGAGTGTGGGGGCATGGCCGAATGCCTGGTTTCCGAATCTGCCCGGGTCAGGGACGGCGCAGCCGCCGGCTTGCCGGGCGCAAAAGTTTTCCGTGCGCAACACCCGACACATGCGCACCCTCACGCACGGGACCGCCCCAAGCCATATGTACCGCCCTCGCCGAAAAGTTTTGCGATCCTTGACGCGGGCTGATTTGGGGGCCATCCGGAGGATATGCTTCCGCACTCATGTGTGTGTGTTTTGACGGTAGGTTTGCCCGACCCGAGCAGGCAAACGGCCTGACCGGACGCGGCAGACGGATGAAGCGACGGGATCGTTTTGGCCTCAGGCCAAAAACAGACCAGAGCGCAATCCGGCGGAGCGGCCGGGGAGGGACGTGCTCGCGAGGCGGGCAAACCGGGACGCCAAGCGCAACGCCGCGGTGAGGCCGCATGGCCGAATGCGCGACGGACCGAAGGGCCGTTCTCCCCTGCGACACGCGAAGCCGAGCTGGGGAGGCCGCAAGGCTTAGCCCAAGGTTGATGCGCTGGCGACGCCGCTGCAGACTACACGGATTACTTGTCCAAGCATTCGACGTGATGGGCGGGAATCGGACCTGCGGTTTTTCCGTCGCAGCACTTTGTCATATCCGATGTTCATCTTAAAAAACGTGAGTGTCGTGATCTTTTCAATCTTGCTGCGCCAAATATCTCTACAGCTACTGTGTTTGCCGTATCCTCAAGCGGTTCTCGATTTCTGTGTGGATGTCGTGACGGGTATCAATCGCGAGTTGCAGCGTAACAGCTATCGCGAAGCGGATGTCTTCGTCTGGGCTCAGGCCGCCACCCGAAGAGTCGCTGCATTGTACTCGGATTGGTATGATCGCATCTCCGCCAAATGAGGGGGTCAAGACGCGCGCGTGGGATAGCCGACGGGACCAAACGGTTCCTTTGGCAATAGCATTTGACGTCGGAACGTCACCCTTCATCTTAAGTCGCCATTCGTTATCTGGTTCGTCCCCTTCATCAGCAGCAACGGCCTCAAGGCGTGCGAGCCTGTACCTTGCACGCGCGACATCTATAGGAGAAAACCAAGCAAGTGTGACGAGGAGCGATCTATGCACCCGGTCATTTGACAATGACTGTGGCAACGGCATTTCAAAGACTCGTGCACCATCTTTGCGGACTGTGCCGAGGCCGACCAACGTCGCTCCCTTCGGCGGCCCTTCGCTCATAAGGTCCTCGTTCACAAGGCCATAACCGTATCCAGACAGGACCTCAGCACCGGCATGTTCATGATTCTTGCCTGACGCCATTTGGGAGCTGCGAAGGTCTGCTGCACTTTCTGGCCAACGAGCCCCGTGGACGGTCAGGGTTCGCGTCAGAAGCGCCATGTCGCGTCGAGGGAGTTCTTGTCCTTCATAAGCGCCGTCTGGCCCTGTCAATGCAGCGGCTGCTTGCAAGATGGATCTGGTAGTGAGCGCAGCTGCACAACTTGTGCCACATGCCCATGCTCGTCGGCCAGATACTGCGGACGAATGCGGTGGCGCAGCGACTAGGAGACCGGACGCAGGAAGGGCATTTGCTACCCGAAGGTTTAGATTTCCGCTTATGGAAGAAGCGCGGACGTCATGACGGCCGCCGACTGCTATTACATCGGGTTTGATGGCGCGATATGCTCCAGGACCAGCCGCCGACGAAACCGCTGGAACCACCGATGCTGCGTCATGAACAGCAAGTACGCCAGCTGGCAGAATGCCAGAACCCTTGGCGGCGCTGCTTGTCGAAGCGGCACCAACCGTAAGCACGTTCATGGCTTCTGCTGGAGATAGCAGAGTTCGCCTATGCCGTTGCGCTCGCCGTGCTTCATCCACCATCGCTTGACGAGCCTCGATGGCCGCATCCTCAAATGCGGTGGCGTTGATCCCGGAGACTGTTAAAGCATCGCCAACATTTCCAGCCGATACGACAAAAAGAACGCCGGCTCGATATGCCCACCAGTCAAGCAACCGGGCCAAGGCGCTCAAGCGGCCAGTGAAATGCCCATTCATCACGCCGATGGAGAGATTCACGACGAAAGCATCGGGAGCAATTGGGTTTTGGCCCTCTAACGCCGCAACAAGCGCTGTATGGATCACGTCGACGAATAGGCGACTTTCGGGAGAAACCGCAGTATTGTCATTGTCAACAAGCACGGGAATCGTAATAAGTCTGCTGTCGGAAACTGGTACACCATCAGCGTTCAAATCGCCTCGAAGAATCAACGATGACATTGAGGTAGCATGACGACGCTGCCGAACCTGAGAGAGGCGCACAAGATCGTGTACATCCTCGATGTATACGCCATCGTTCAGATCAGGATGTGCCGCAATGGGAGTGCCATCCAGCAGCAGTGCGCGAGCTGGGAGTTCGGGGTCAAATTGAGCGTCACGCCGACTTGCAGGATCATCCCCCGGCCCAGCGTCCCCCGCTTCATCTTCAACCGGTATCGTTTGGGCTATGGTTTGAGGTAAAATAAATTGCAGGCCGTCCAACGTCGCCAGCCCTTCCGGCGCCGCTGGATTGTCCAGCATCTCTCGGACCGCACCAGCGGGCATCGATGCCAGTAGAGCGTCGTAAACAAAATCGATTTCGGAGATTATGCTACGTGCAATTATGTTGCCCCCGAAAGCTTCAACCCGCGCTTGAGCCTCTCGTCGCCACTGATTTCGGCGCTCATCACTGCGCGTTGGCCAAATCTCGAGCTCGAGGTTCACGGCAACTTCGTCGTCGAAGGGCAAGCGATCACGAATGATCTCTCGTGCCTCAAGTGTCAAACGATCTGCTGGTCCCCAAGGACGGAGTTCAGCCAAAAGGTCGAAGAGATTACGCCAAGGAGTTTGACCGTCCGGAAGATCTTCACCTCGCCTGTAAGTTCGCCAAAGCCGACGTAAGGTCTGCAATGAGCCTTCAGTGGGCATCGTTGCATATAGAGTTGGATTTGCGAACTCGATTCCATCGATTGGCATCCCGCCAGGGAGTGCGTAATCGTCTTCGAGGTCGACCTCCGTAAGCACTTCGATACCTGCATCGCGCGCAACCCGAATAAGATTTGCGATTGGAACGGCAGAGACAAACACCATCGCGCGCTCGGGCGCTATTCCGGCAGGATCCGCCCGAAGCGAGACAGCGGCATCCTCGCCTTGAAAAGCTTGATCTAGGCGTGAGAATTCTCGTCCAAAGCGCTCAGCCTGAACCGTGCGACCACCTGCGGCACCCCGCGGACGGGGCATTTTGGGTGGAGAACCTTTGATACGCTGTGTCGGCCGCTCTCTAATCGGAAGGGGGAGGATCGGTCGCTCGGTCATGGGAATCACTTTCTGGTGCTCGGCCGGAATGGTTGTGCCAGGCACGTATTCGATCGTTGATCAATGTTCTCAATGTTATGCGTCCCTGCGCAAGAGCCCAGCGACGATGTAAATCATGGAAAAAGGTCTCGGCTTCCGAAAAGCTGAGCGGCGCTACCGCCTCTCTGAGACGCTTCGGCGTATATCCGGCCGGACCATCGAATTCCCGAAGCCGCTCAGCAAAATAGGTCGTCATGTGCTCATCATCTGGGCGATCAAGCGTCAGACGGATTTCGAACCTGCGCCAAGTCGCGCGATCCAGTAGCTCGGGATGGTTGGTGGCTCCAACCAGAACGCAGTAGGATGGGAGATCGTCAAGCTGCAGCAACAGCGAAGTGACCAGTCTCTTTATTTCACCGGTTTCGTGCAAGTCGCCTCGTTCTTTGCCGATCGCGTCAAACTCGTCAAAGAATAGGACGCAGGGTTCGGTTCGGACATAGTCGAAAAGCCTCCGGAGTCTTTGAGCGGTTTCACCGAGGTAGCTGGTGATGACCGCGTCATATCGAACGACGAACAATGGCAAGGCAAGCTCAGAAGCTATGGCCTCCGCCAACGACGTTTTGCCGTTGCCGGGCGGACCAACAAGCAGCAGCCGATGCCGGGGTTCAAATCCATGTGCCCTTAGTACATCAGCGCGCGCCTGCTCTTCGATCAGTTCAAGGCACGCATTTCGGTTTGCTTGGGTCAGATAGAGCTGAGACAACGCTCGCTCTGGATGGCGGCGATCAATTCCGCCCGAGCCATCTCGAACTCTTGGGCTGCCGTTGGCCGGGCGTCCAGGAATGTTGGAGACAGGCGCAGCAGAAACCGCTTTGGCAATACGATCAGCGACGCCAGTGTGTTTCTTCGCGCGCTCCTCAGCCGCAATGGCTTCGGCGGTAACCCGGACGGCATCCTGGTTACCGGAAACTCCGGCCTTTACAAGTTCGACGATCAGCTCGCTGCGCACAAATTTCTCCAGTCCGGTCCTCGACCGATTTCGTACTTTTATGACGGATTCAAGAGATTGTCACCCGATTACGCATTTTTCTTTCCGCAAGGCTCTTGCCTACGCGAGGCATCCTTCTTGGGCAATGCCGCGTCCACATCATCGTTGAGAGTATAAACGACCGTTTCGCCGGAGCCTCACCGTAGCGCGCCGGTAGTTCATTAGTGGCCGCTCAATGCCTAGCGTACGGCTTCAGTCCAGATCGACGTCGCCCAGACGCGGCGCATGGACATGCGTTCGGACAAGAAATGCAGCGGCCGCGCCGGCCAAAGCGCCGAACAGATGAGCCTCCCACGAGACGCCAGGCTGACCCGGAAGAACGCCCCAGAGAATGGAGCCGTAGAGCAAACCGACCACCAGTGCCGCGCCCAGCGTGATCAGTGAGCGATCCACGAGGCCGCGCGCGACGAGGAAGCCAAACCAGCCGAAGACGAGCCCTGACGCGCCGATATGGATGGCCGAGCTTCCGAACAGCCAGACAAGACCGCCGCCGAGGCCGATCACCACGGCGTTCACCGGCAGCAAGGCTCGCGTGGTCGTTGCCACCAGCAGCCCACCCATCACCAGGAGCGGTGGCGTATTGGCCATAAGATGCGCGAAGCTTCCGTGCAGGAGGGGCATGGCGATGACACCATCCAATCCGCTGACGTGCCGGGGGATCAGGCCGAAGGCCGGGTTCAAGCCGTAACCGATAATCCAATTGAGGAGGTGAACCGCCCAGAGCAGTGCGACAAAGGCGACAAGCGCCGCGGCGCGCCGAAAGAAGGCGCGCATGTGATCCCAGTTCATCATGTTGGCGACAGTAGACGTCACCACAGCACCTTCAACGGCTTTCGCGCGCTCGACACGTTGCCACCTCCGGGAAAGGGGGTTCGAGGCGGCCAACCTCGGTACGGCCCAAGCCAAGAGAATGGCTCCGATCTTACACGGTGTTCCCCGGGCGAAAGGGCTGCGGTTCACACTCGGGGCGCTTCAGGGCTTCGGCGTATTTGCGGGCATTGTCGTCAATCGTGCCGTGCCAAAGCTTCGAGACGAAGGCCCGGGCGTCTTGGACTGTCATATCCTTCAGCGAAGAGGACAGCGCCATGAACAGCTCATCCTTGCTGATCGCAGCGGCACTGTGCATAGCGTCCGCGTAGAATGAAGGATCGTTCAGGACCTGCTCGCTTAGCGGCATCCGCGCGAGGTTGTCTTCCGGGATCGCCATGAAGATCGTGTCCTGCAGGTCGGTCAGATACGCACGCCGCGAGGTGGACACCGGCTTTCCTGCTGCCTTGGCCTCCAAATATCCCTGCCTGGTCTTGTCGAACTTCGACTTGGCAAATGACATGATGACATCGCGCTTTCGGGCGGGTAGCGCGAATCCGGTGCAGCGCTCGATATGAGTGAGGAGATCTTCAACCTCTACCTCAACATCAAAGCTCTCGAACCATGGAACCGTCCCTGATCTAGCCGCCACGCGCCCGCCCTCGACATTACGTTAATATATTATCGTATCACACTTACACCTGATCGCAAGCGGGTGGCGTCCTTCACGCAAACGGACATGGAAAAAGGGGAACCGTGATCCCACGGTTCCCCTTTGGGTTCAGATCGTCTCCCCCTCGCGCGCCGACTAGGCGACCAAGGAGAGCCCCGCGCCCGCGTCCTGCGGCTGCTCACCGCTGTCGATGAACGGGATGATCGAGAAGGTCTGCCCGCCGCGCTGTTCTTCGTTCTGCACGGCGTTGACGCGCAGGTCGCCATCGGGCGTGTTGATCAGCAGCGACAGGTAGTCATTGCCCGTGCGGCTGCTTTTGGCCATCCACGCCGAGCCCACGCGGATCGGTGTGCCCCGGGGCGAGCTGACCTCGATACGGTAATCGGGGTGGGTTTCCTCGGATTTGTAGCTGTTCTCGATCAGCATGAACTCCAGATCGAACATCATGTTGGCGATGTAGCCCGTGAAGGCGTTGTCAGCGTCCATGGCGGTGAGCTCGCCCGAGATCGAGCCGGATTTCATCAGGCCGTTCGAGACCAGCGGGATGATCTCGAATTCGCCGCTTTGGGCCGCGCGCGCCTCTTTCGTCTGCACCGCGTTGACCCGGAAGGGGCCCAAGCCGACATCGATCTGCATCGAGATGTAGGGGTTGCCGCTGGTGTTGCCGGTCTCGTTCCAGGCCGTGCCGATGCGCACCTTGCGGCCTGATTTGTTGACTGCCGTCACGTCAAAATCCGGGCTGCGTTCGGACATCTTGGCCCGCGCCTCCAACTGGATGGCGATGTCAAAGCGCGTCGAGTGGATCATGCCGGTGTACTGAGCGGCTGCGGTCTCGACATTGCGGGTGAGGGTTCCTGCGAACATGGGATGTTTCCTTTTGGATTGGCCGGTGCCTGACGTCCTTGCCAGCGCATCCGGGATTGCTTTTTCGACCCCTCCTGGGATCACAAACCAGAAAGCTCGCTTTCCTTTCAGCCCCGCCCACGGGTCAAAGCTGCCGTCCGAGTGGGAATGCCCCCGCGCCTCCGGGTGCTACGCCCCTCCCCTGCCCGTCTGGTCTTGATTGGTTGCCCGGATTTTCTGCGGCGTCCTTCGATTGCGCGACGAAGAACTCCGTTTCTTTTCCGTTCAACCGGTGCCCGCCCCGGTCGGTCAGACCGATGCAGCTACCATTCCGCACATAGGTGATGAGGTACTGACCGAGCCGGTCCTTGTGGACAACGTAGCCGGTATTGGCCCAATGCACGGTCTGGCCGGCATCAACGGCCGCCTTGATGTCTTCGAGTGTCATGCGAACCTCCTTACGAAGAATGGTGGGGAAACGACGCAAGAAGCCCGGTCGTCCAACCGGGCTTCCATGCAGCATTTGTTTGGCCAACGGCCGAGAGCTGTCAGGCACCTTGCGTGGCTTGCGTCGCGCGCGCCGCCATCCAATCCTTCAGGCCAAGAACCGTTCTTCCGGCGGCGACCTCGGAGGCCCAGGCAACCCTTGGGTCGCCGCAGGGCTCATCGCCGGAATGCCGGTCGATGTGGCCATTGGCCATCCATGGCTCAGGCTGTATCCGTCGCAGCCAGTCCGCCATGCTCGGGATGCGGCCCTGGCAGTCTTCACGGATATGCTGCTCGCCGATCCAGCGCACGGGGATGTCGCGGCCCGCACTATTGGTCAGTGTCAGGCCAAAAACCCGTTCGGCCTCGAACAGGCCTTGCGCATGGTGACGCATGGCGCGGTGCGTGAAGAGCGCGAGGTGCTCTTTCGAGGCATCGAACCAATCGTGCACAGACTGATAGTCAGACGGCACCCCGCCGAATTTCCGGGCAGAGCTTTCGGCATGATGAAGCGGATGGGCCATCTCAAAGACCCTCTACATAGCTGTGCGAGCATTCGACATAGCGGTCCGCGTGATCGAGCGTGATGCTGTCGTTGCGCAAGTCCCAGGTCAGCGTGCCGTAGCCGCCCTCGTTGTTTTCGAACCCCGGGTGATGGTGATAGGCGAGCGACCAGGCGAAGTCGCCAACCTCTGTGGCAAGTGGCTCCGGCAGGTTGACCTCTGCAGGCTGCACCGTCACATCCTCGACATTGCCGGAGTCGCCATAGCCTTCGTATTCGGCAGTGACCTCGCTGATGCCAAGCGCACGTAGTTGCGCGAGCAGCTCCGTTCGGGATGCCTTCAAGGTGGTTTCGCGCTCCGCGCGCCACTGAGCCGCCATTGTGGCATAATCGATCTGGGGATTGGTCATGGGTCTGTCCTCTCGTCTGAATTTGGGGGGACCGGGCGTGGCATTGGTCTGCACGCGCCCGGAAAGCGCAGACCGGTGAAACCCAGATCCGCGACGCCCGACCGGAAGCCCGCTTTGACTTTTCAGGCGGCTTGTTCTGCCGCTCTGGCGGCTCCCTGCCCGACGATCAGAGCCAGAATGCCGGCTGTGTCGATCCCGTCTCCGTGCGGCAGGAACACCCGCAACTGGAAGGCGATGATCTCGGTGAAGCAGCCGAGGGCCTTGAGGCCGTCGATCATGCCCCGATCCGCACCGCCCAGCTCGAGACGCATCTCGCCTGCGACCCGGCGACGGGTCAGGGTGAGACCCCGGCCCAGATCGACAGGTGCGGTGGTGCCGAGGGCGGCGGTCAGCATCTCCTGCCCTGTTTGCGGGTTGGACACGAGGAAGCGGGCGCGCAGCGCTGCCGCCCCTTCCTCGCTCAGCGTGCGCCCGATCATCGCCGTCGCCCCGTCAGGCGTGACCCGGTAGATGCGTTCATTGGTGGTCGGAATGTCCTTCCAGATCGGCAACAAGAGCCCGGTCAGCAGGTAGAGCTTGGTTGTGGTGGTTTTTGGCAGGGACGCTGCCTCGGCATCCCAAAGCTTTGCAAACTCGGGCCTTTCGATGTCTTCCCAGGCCGAAGACGTGAACCGCGCCTCCTCCAGGTAGCTCGACCCGTTTGGCCGCACAACCTTGCGCATCAGCGTGACGATGTCTTCGTCATACATCTGCATCGGGCGTGCCGAGATGAGCGCCGCGCGACCGGAGGCGCGATTGACCATCGGCAGCTTATCCGGATTGCGCGATATGGCCTCTTCAGCGCCCAAGACATGGACCGGGTCCGTCACCTCGAGCCCGATGATCCGCGTCACGGCGCCGGATTTCGGGCAGGTCCAGAGATCCTCTGTGGAGACCTGCTCGATCTTTTCGCCGCGCAGGGTTTCCACGCCGAGATCGAGCGTGCCCGCCGCGCGCGCCCGTTCAGTCTGATCGGCAATCCGGCGCATGAACTCGGCAAAGAGCGCGTTCTGCATGTGGATGGGCAGGGCAAGCACCCGGTTCAGAAACCGCTGGATCGGGGGAAGCTCCTCAAGGAGCACCCCGTCCTTGTCGATCAGCCGCAGGGCCGTCCAGTCGGTGAAGCTCTCGTAGCTCATCGCTTCAGCGCGCCCGGCGGCAAGATCGGCGAAATACCCACGCAGTGCCGCCCGCGCGATCGGGCTTTCGAGATTGTCCTCCTCCCGGAACATGCCCTGCGAGCCGGTCTCGCGCTGACCCTTGGTCAAGGCCCCCAGCTGGTCGAGGCGTTTGGCTATAGTCGAGGTGAAACGCTTTTCGCCATGCACATCCGAGGTGCAGACCCGGAAGAAGGGCGCGCTGACCTGAGCCGAGCGATGCGTGCGCCCGAGCCCCTGGATGGCCGCATCCGCGCGCCAGCCGGGCTCCAGAAGATAGTGCCGCCGCCGTTTCTGGTTCTTCGCCGTTTGCGCCGCGTGATAGGACCGGCCCGTACCGCCCGCATCGGAAAAGATCAGGATATCCTTCTCGCCGTCCATGAAGGCTTGGGTTTCGGATGAATTGCTGCTGGCGGCGCGCTTTTCGATGAAGAGATGACCATCCTCGGCCTTGAGGGGCCGGATGGACCGCCCCGTGACTTCTGCCACGGCCTCGTCGCCAAAGGCCCAGAGGATCTGGTCGAGTGCCGAGGGGATTGGGGCGAGCGTCATCAACTCCATCATGGCCGCGTCACGCAGAGCGAGCGCCTCGCGCGAGACGACCAGCGCGCCAGTTTCATCGCGGAGCGGCTCGGCCACCATATTGCCGTCGATCTCGACCAGCTTTTGCGCATGAATCGGGAAGGCCTGTTCGAGGTAGCCGAGAACATAGTCGCGCGGCGTCAAGGCACCCTCGACGAGTTCATCCTCCGGGTCCATCGCCTCAAGCCGACGCTTCAGCAGGCTCTCGCCTGTCGAGACAACCTGGATGACGCAAGCATTGCCTGCCGCCAGATCTTCCTTGATGGCGTGGATGATGCTTGGAGCCTTCATGCCCATCAGGAGATGGTTGAAGAAGCGCTGTTTCGTGCTCTCGAAGCGAGATTTGGCAGAGGCGCGTGCGGCCGAGGCATTGGTCTCGCCCGAGGCATTGTTGACACCGGTCGCCGTCAGCGCCGCCTCGAGATTATGGTGGATGGTGCGAAACGCTCCAGCGTAGGCGTCATAGACCTCGATCTGGGCCGGGGTCAGCGCGTGTTCGAGCACATCGTATTCAACACCGTCGAAGCTGAGGGCACGCGCTGTGTAAAGCCCGAGCGTCTTGAGATCGCGCGCGACCACCTCCATGGCGGCAACGCCGCCGGCTTCCATCGCCGACACAAAGCTCTCGCGGCTCGGGAAGGGATATTCGGGGCCCTGCCCCCAGAGCCCCAGCCGCGCGGCATAGGCCAGGTTGTGCACGCTCGTGGCGCCCGTGGCCGAGATGTAAAAGACGCGCGAGCGCGGCGCGGCCAGTTGCAGCCGTAGGCCAGCAAGGCCCTGCTGGGAGGGTTTGACCCCCCTGCCCTGCTCGGACCCCGCCGCATTCTGCATGGCATGGGCTTCATCAAAAGCCAGCACGCCTTCAAAGTCTTCGCCCATCCAGTCGAGGATCTGGCTCAGCCGCGTGGTGCCGCATTTGCCCGCGGACCGCAGCGTGGCGTAGGTGACAAAAAGGATACCGTCGCCCATCGGGATGGGCTGGTCCGGTTTCCATTTGGAGAGCGGCTGAATGTCGGCAGGCGAGCCGCCGAGATCGGTCCAGTCGCGGATCGCGTCCTCGATAAGCGTGGCGGATTTGGAGACCCAGATCGCCTTTCTGCGCCCGGCCAGCCAGTTGACAAGGATGAGCCCCGCGCATTCGCGCCCCTTGCCGCAACCGGTGCCGTCGCCGAGGAAATAACCGAGGCGATAGGCCCGTGCGTCTGGATCATCATCGGCGCGCGTCAGCTTGGTCTGGTCCTCGTCGATGGTAAACCGACCGGGCAGATCACGCCCATGGGCATCATGCGCCATGATGATGGTCTCGAGCTGCGCCTCGGAGAGGTCTCCCTCCTCGATCAACCGTGCGGGCAGGCGCAAGTCATCACTGCCCGTGTTTGAGGGCATGCGCGGGGCAACCGAGGCCATGGCGATGCTTTCAACGAGCGGCGTGGGATGTTCCTGCGCACCCGCGATCGCGATCCGCTGCGGCCGGTAACGCGCATAGATATCCGAGACAGGCGTGTTGTCGCGCGGGGCCTCAAAGCTTGTGAAGCTGAGCGGGCGGACGGCATTGGCCCGGGGTTTGGAGGCGGCAACAGGCGAAGCGACGGTCTTGCGCGGGGCAGATGATGGAACGGTCGGCCGAGCATGAGGGATCGCTTCAACCCGTTGGGCAGGGCGCATCTCGGGCCGGGTTGCGGCCACGGCGTCGACAAAAGGAAGGGCTTCGTCCATGTCGCACACAATGGCGCGGATCATCTCGCCGTCCTCCTGCACCTTGTCGAAGACCATGAGCTGGGTTTCCACAGTTGTGCCGAGCTTGCGATAGACCTGTCCCGGCATCGTGAGTGCCAAGCGCGGCGTGAGCAAACCGCAGGCGCGGGACCAATGCGCGGCATCGCGTTCGGGCGTGAATCCCGGCGGCATGATCGCCACCAGCCGCCCACCGAGTGCCAGGCGCTTTGCAGCCGCAATGAGATGTTTGGCAGCGATGTGCTTGTCCCGGGAGCGATCGACCGAGGAGGCGAAGGGCGGATTCATCACCACGACGTCGGGTAGAACCGGCGTGTGCAGCAGATCGTCGATATGCTCCCCGTCATGGCCCGTCACCTCGCCGCCGAAGAGGGCGCGCAGGAGGTGCTGGCGAAAGGGGTCGATCTCGTTGAGCAAAAGCGTAGCACCGGCCCGGGCGGCGAAAGCGGCTAGGGCACCGGTGCCAGCCGAGGGTTCCAGCACAGCCTCGCCCTTGCGGATCGCTGCGGCCCGCACCACCAGCGCCGCGAATGGCAGCGGCGTGGAAAACTGCTGCAGCCGGATCTGCTGCTCGGAGCGGCGCGTTTCCGTGAGAAGCCGTGAGGCAAGGAGCTTTGCAGCGGCGATGTCACCTGCCGCGCCGTCCCCACCCAGCAGCACCTGGATGGCCGCAGCCTGCATCATGTCATAGGCTATGCGCCAGTCCCAGGCGCCCCCGGCATCACTGCCATGAAACGTCTCGCGCATAATGCGCGCGAGCGCTGAACTCCGCAGGGGCTGGTGGTCGACCTCCGCGCCGATCTGCACGAGGGCAGAGGCGAGATCAGGGTGGGAGATCGAGAGAGCCGGGTTTGCCGGTTTGGGCTTGGTCATGGGGATTTTCCTTTGGATCAGGGTCTGAGTTCCAAAGGACAAAAAGCCCACTTTTGCTTTTCAGGGTGACGGGATCAGACCGCGCTGACCTCCAAGGCTTGGTCAGGACTTGGGTTCGACCTGCCGCTTCGCATCAATCAATGCCTGTGCGGCCTGCTTTACCTGAACCTGTGAAGTTTCGGCGCATGCATCCTCAAGCGCGGCCTTTACCTTCATGCGAAACCACGTGTCATACGAATTCGCTTCAGCGGCCACGGAAATGCTCCTCGAGCCCGATATCCAGCAGCTTGCCGAGGTCATCGGGCATGTCTGCAACGCGCACAGCAATTGGGAAACGGTGCCCCGTGAGGTCAGGCGCGCATTGCTCCTCTAGCCCGAGGTGCTGCCTATCCTTTTCCGTCTCATTCATTGTGCTTTCTCCGACCGTATTATCAGCCGATGCTACATCTTCCAGCGTGGCGTCGTAAACGATAATGCCAAAGGGTCACAGCAAGCTGGCCCACTTACCGATCGGGCACCGCTTCAAGGGATTTCTCGAACCGCTTGTCCGCCGCTGCAGCTTCTTTCAAGAGCGCGTCGAAATTGTCAGGTGGATTGCCATCTTCCAACATCCCTTTGAACGTCGCATATGCATCCGTCTTGCTGCCGTAGGCGCGCAGGGTCTTGTCGTCATTCACCCATGCCACCACGATGACCTTCGCATCGCTGTTGAAGCGGTAAAACAACCGATACTGCTGGAAGAATTTCGCCCGGAACCAGTGCTTGCGGTGGTCGCCGAGTGTGCCGCCTTGCCGGAAGGCTGCGGCACCCGGATCTGCCGGTATGGCCTCGGTCACCAGCTTGAAGATGGCGGCCAGCCGTTTCGTGGAATTTTTCTTGCGCCAGGTCTTGGGATCGCGCGCCTTACGCGCCTCGACCTCCAGGGTCAGCCCTTCGAGCTGGTCCAGAAAGAGCGGATGCGCATATATCGACCATCCGTTTACGACAAGGGGCGCTTGGGCGGGCACGCTATCGCCGCTCATTCATCCTCGAGCGATAGCGGCGCATCGAGATCGACGTCAACGTCTCCGACCAGTGCTGCAAGACGGTCATGCAAAGCCCCATCGAATGCCCGAATGCGGTCCGGATGCGCCTTGATATCGGCCTCGACAAAATCGAGAAAGGCTCCGAGCACGGGATCTTCCTCGTCGCTGCGGACGGGCTCGATATAGACCCTGCCACTCGGCTCGGTGCAGTAGCGAATCTGGTCGCCCTTGCCCAGCTTGAGCTGCTTGCGCACACCCGCCGGCACGGTCGTCTGATACCGATCCGTGAGTTTCGAGACATCTTGTGCGAGCGCTGTCATGGCAGTCTCCTGAAAGAAAAGGGTCTTTGCTGCCCGCGATAGGTAATGCATTTGCATTGCCTTGTCAAAACAAGCCGCAGGATCTGCTGTGGCCGGGCAGGTCGATGAACCGTCCGGCGCAGGACCTAATCTCGCCCCGCGAGATACTCCGCCAGCACCGGGCTAGCCGCACCTTTCGCGGAGCTGAGCAGCTCCGAGCCCGCGAGCGAGGCTTTCGACAGGCGTACGAGCCCGCCGGTTTCCTCGATACGGTAGCAGCGGCGCTTTTGCCGCCCCCGCCTGTAGTGGGTCGCGGTGACGATCTGGCAGGTGCTGCCATCGGTGAGCGTCACAGGGGCCGCGAGCCTGATCTTGTCGCCTTCCTCGTAGTCCGGGATCGAAGCCCAATCCCGGCAGCGCTGGCGCCAGTCCTGCGCGTAGCTGTCCGGGTTTTTCAGGTTGGAGAGAAGCTCGATCAACCCAAGGGGGGCACGCGACTCGTTGGGGCCAGCGCTTTCCTCCATATCCTTGTAGCCCCAGCAGCCGTCATCGTATCGGGTGAGGAAGACAGCCCCGAAAGTGATGGAGCCATCCGGATCGGTCACATAGGTCGCGTCTTCGACAGCGGTGCCGTCGAGATTGGTGACCCTTGCCGCCGCATACCAGGTGGAGGCGACCTTGCAGGCCTTGACCAGTTCGGTTTTGCGCGTGTCGCCCTCGAAGGTGCAGAGCCGGGCGATTTCCGCTTTCTCATCCGCGTAGGTCTGGACGCGGCCGTCGGTGTAGAAGAGCCATCCCATCTCAGAGTCCTTTCTCTCATTGGGGAAATTGTTGTCGCCAATGTCCCGAGAGGGCCGCAGGCCTGGCAGGGAATTGGCGATGCTTGTTTGAGAAAGGGCGCGTTACGCCGCCCTCCGGTCATCGATTTCCATCAGCGCATCGAGCGGCACGCGGTAGGGCTGCATGGCGTCGAAATCCTCGCAATTGCCGCAGTTCTGCACGATCGCGAAGGTGTCGCAGGCATCCTTGAGGATAACCCGGAAGGTGCCGCCGAGGCCCGAGGGCACTTCGTAGGTCCCGCCGATGAGATAATCCGAAGCCCGGCGCACGAAGACACGGATGCTGTGGCCATCGGTTGCGAGCCGGATCGCCCCCCGCCCCCGGTCGATGAGCACCTGCACGTCATCCAGGATGTCGGTGTAGAACTGGCCGGTCAGATCGCGAAACGCCATGCGGCGCTGCGCCATCCAGTCGGTGTCCCGAAACGGGTTCATGCCATCGGCGAAGGCGAAGGAGGGATCGGCCTGCTCGGTCGTGACGATACGGGTGGTCGTGCCATCGATGCCGTTCGAGCGCAGATGCACACCATTGCCAACGATCAGGATCAGGGCCGGCCTGTCCACGGGCCCGTTCCAGTTGGGCAGGAAGGTCTGGCAGGCGCGCGCATGTGCGATTTGCGCCGCGACAGCGGAGGCAGAGAACTTGAGAATAGCCATGAGGATGTCTTTCGGTTGGGTGTGGGGGGGGCGACCCGCGCGGGGGGCATGGTCCACGCGCGGGTCACTTGATGCATCAGGCCGCTTGCGCGACCGCGCTGGCAGGCTCGGGGGTTTCCGCAGCGGGCTCCGCCTCATCAAAGGCGATACCGGCGGTCTGCATCATCGGCGGGCACCAGGCGGCCACGGCAGCGCGCTGCGCGTCCGTCAGTGTGGCGAAGGGTTCAGCGAAGAGCTTGTCGCAGAAGGCGACGATCTCCTTCTTGCTCGATGAGGCGAGCGTCACCGCCTCCTGGGCGAGACCCAGATCCTCACCGAGGATCCTCAGGAGCCAGGCCTTTTTAAAGCGATTGAAGAGCGCCGCGTTCGGCGTCCAGTGGGCGCGGATGTCGGGCATGATCTCGATCTCGAACGCATGCATCAGGCTGTCGCGCTGGCGGTCCCGCGCGAAGCAGGACTGCGTGGTGCTGGCCGCGGCATAGGCCACGAGCTTGGCCTTCTCGCCTGCCTCCAGCGCGCGGAACGCCGCGAACTGATCGGCAGGGGACCGGGTGTCATCGAGCCAGGAGAGGTCCAGCACATCATGCGCCGCCGCCGCCTGCTCGAGCGAGGTCTCGTCGATCTCGTCCATCTTGGCATGGCTGCGGTATTCCTTGCGGGCATCGATCTTGATCGCCTGCGTGACACTCATGCCACTGGCCAGAACGTCACTGACCAGCTTGAAGAGCGTCAGATCGAGCGTGGCCTCCGGATGCAGCGCCATCGCGGCCCCGAGCGCCATGGCCCGCTCGGTCTTGAGGTCCTCGGCCAGCGAGGCCGGGTAGGTGATTTCGCCGGCGTCCGGTGCCTCCTCCCCCGTCGGGTTGACCGACGAGCCGCGCGCGCCCTCCTCTTTCACGGTGTCCTCGGGGCGCACGAGGCCGATGTAGAGCGTCACCTGCCCGTTCGACCAGGACGCAATCACACCGGCGCGGGCGAGGTCCTCGGCGCTATAGGCCTCCTGCAGATCGCGGGCTTCCTCTTCCAGAGCGTCCACGCGCTCGTAAAGGGCATTGTAGGCATCGTCTTCGAGCCCCTCATCCTCCATCTCGAGTTGCAGTTTCTCAAGTTCAGCGGTGATCTCATCCACGCGCTTCTGGGCGGTCTCATCCGGCTCGACGGGTCCTGGGTAGACGCGGCCATATTCGGCCATGGTCGCGTAATCATAGCGCACCATTGCATCGGCCCAGGCAAAGCCCAGCTTTATGCGAGCCTCTTCGGCGGCGGCCCCGAGCTTCTCGAGTAGGATGGTTTCGACCAGCGCCGCATCCTCGAGCACTGAATGCTCTTCCAGCAGATCGGCCGCGATCGCTCCGCCGCGGGCCTCATAGTCCTCGCGCACGAAGGCCCCGATATCATCGCTGACCTGGACGCCGCGGGACTTGAGCGCCTGGCGGACTGTATAGGCCTGCAGGTAGCTATCTTCCTTGGTGAGCGCCTCGAAGACCTCGCGCTGCACCTCCTGGCTCGGATGCTCCGCAAAGGCCTTCATCGTGTCGAGCGTGATGGTCTTAGCCCGGGCCGCAGCGCGAATGTCGGGGTGGATCAGACCGTAGCGCAACCGGCCTTTCACGGCCGCCACCGTGGTGCCGAAGGTCTTGGCGATCGTCTCGGGCGTCTGGCCGTCGACTTCCATCATCCGGGCGAAAGCCTCGAACTCGTCGATGGCGTTCATGGGGGCCTGGGTGATGTTCTCGGCGAGGGACAGCGCCGTCGTCACGTCGCAATCCTCGGGCACAAGGCGGCAGTCGACCTTGGTTTTCGCGGTGAACCCCTTCTCGCTCTTGTCCGCGACCAGCTCCTTCAGGGCTGCATGGCGCCGTCCACCGGCCAGCACGGCGTATTTGCCGTCGAACTTCTGGACGAGGAGCGGCTGCAGGAGGCCCAGCACAGCGATGCTGGCCTTCAGATGCGCGATGTTCTCGGGGTCATAGGTTTCCGGCGCGTTGCTGCGCACATTGGCGGCATGCGGGACGAGATCGCCGATAGCGACGGTGAGGGGGGCAAAACTTGTGGTCATGGGATATCCTTCCAGATGGGTTAGGTGTGGCCCGCGCCTCTACGCGCGGGACCAATCCCCGGCTTCGGGGATCACCACGAAAAAAGGCCCGCTTTGCCTTTTTTGGGGGCAGCGGGCCTTAGTCGTCTGAGATGTCACGGGGAGGCGTCCCCTGCCCTTCTACCAGTCGCGCGCCAGCATGACGGTCAGTACGCGCATTGTGGTCACGGGATTGCCCGGGGTCTCGGCCCCGTAGCGGAAATCCGAATCCGCTTCATAGAGATCGATTTTCCAGAACACGGTCTCGCCCCGGATCTCGACCGCCCCGAAATCATGCCATCCCTCGGGATCATTGTCCTGCTCAAAGGTGGTAAACTCACCGGTGGCTTTCACCGCCTCGGCCATAAAGCCGTCACCGGCCTCCATGAGCGAGCGGGTGACATGCATCCGGCCTTGGATGGGCTGCGCGGGCGGCACTCCAAGGCACGCGAGCTTGCGGAACGCGTCGTTCTGCGCGGCGATCACACTCGGATCCGGGCATTCTGTCTGGGGCTGTGCAGTGATGGTCATAGGGCTCTCCTTTGAGAAGTTGAAACACCCTTCCCAAAGCCTGCTTTTTCTTTTCTGCTTGGCGGAAGGACCGAAGCAGAAGGTGCCCTACCCGAACAGCCCCTTGGGTCTGTAATTCGGGTTAGGGATGGTTTCGATCCAGCCGCCTTGGTGCTTGATGCTCTCGAGCGCTGCCGAGAGCGGATAAGCACCCTCGGACGGGCTCCACCAATAGGCACCGCGCTTGAAGGTGATGATCTTGCGGCGGCCGTCTTCAAAGCAGGCCACCCGCAGCGCCTTGGGTTCCTTGCGTGACATGCGAGTCTCCGTTCTCCGTGTGGTCAGGCGGCCTCGGCACTGCGCCCTGCCCTGCCCACCTCCGATCTGGCGATCAGATAGTCGCAGGCGCGCTGCGCATCGGCGGCATGGCGGAAGATCGCACCCTTGTCCGACCGAAGAACGCGCAACCAGTTGTGGAGGTAGGCGGCATTCATCTCGAGCGTATGCGCCGTGAAGCCGAGCGTCTGACCCAGGAACACCGAGGTCAGTTCCGCGACGATCTCCTCGCGCGCATAGGACGTGTTGCCAAACTTCGAGAACCCGAAATCACGGTTCAGTCGATGTGGGGCTTTCGTGGCATGGGCCAGCTCATGGGCCCAGACCCCGTAGAAATTGCGCGGGTCCTGGAACCGCGTGATGGATGGCATATAGACCTTGTCCACGGGGGGCAAATAGTACGCCTCCGTGCCCGTGAAGACGGTTGTGATGTCGATGGCATCGAAAAACGCCTGCATGTGCGGGATCGGCTCGGACGGCGGATGCTCGGGTACGGGCTCCGGGTCAGGGTAGAAACTGTCGGGCAGGCCATCGATCTGGCAGGCATTGAACACGCGATAGGATTTCTGGAAGCGGAAGATACGGGCTTCCTCGGAGTGATCATCCCCGTCGCTATGATCATGCTCATCGCCGGCGTCTTTCCGGCTTTGACCGTAGTAAACAACGACAGAGGACTTCTCGCCCTTACGGACCTTTGCATCCAACGCATTGGCTTGCGGCAACGTCATCCAGAAGGGAGAACTGTGGCCCGCCATCACAGTCCGCATGGTCAGCAGGAAGTTGTTCACCCCTTGGTAGGGTTCTCCGCCCACGCGCAGGGGACGAGACCTGCCACCTGCGGTCCATGGCTCGCGCCACGGCAGGACGCCGCGCTCGATGATGCGGATGATTTCGTTTGTGATGACCTCGGAGGCATCGAATTTGGGCGTGCGGGATCGGGCCATGGCTGGCGTCCTTTCGAGTTTTGGTGAGAGGGAGTGGTGACTAGGTTGACCGACAGAGCCGCGGATCGTTGGTGATGCTCGCGCCGAGCTGTTCGGCCATGTCGATGTAGGTGGTCAGCGACACGGACCTGCCGGGACCCGAAGGTTCAGAGTCGTCCGATCCGTCCCGCGCCACCCGCGGCAGGTTCGCGAAGGCGATGACATCGGTGACGGGTCGGATATCGATGAACGGGGTCCCTTGTGCGACCGCGAGGGCGGCCAAGGGAAAGCGCTTGATCGGCGCGAAGGTCGACACGGTGGTCCAACCGAGATGGAGGAATGTCCCGCCCTCCCCGCAGATCACATGCGCGTTAGGCAACAGCGCCGCCTGCTTCAGATAACCGAGATCACGTAGGACGGTCTCGCGCTCGCGCCGTTGTGCCTGCCCCGTCTGGCCGGTTCGGCGTAGTTCCTTGTGTCGCCACCACGAGGCAGCGGTCGCGCGCAATACGCGCAAGACACCTGTTTGCATGAGAATGCCCTTCATCAGGAACGGCAGACCGGAATCCGGCCCGGACCCATCTGAGGGACCTCAAAGGCCCTCATCCGTCAGTCACAAAACCCGAAGAACACTTTCACTCTTTAGGGATCTGATGCCGAGGAGCGTTAAATGCAAAGCTCATGAGAACGTAGGATCCTCCACTTTCCGGCATCAGACCCCAATGAGGAACAGGATCAGGCCCGGACACCCTCTTTCGGGCATCCTCAGGCCTGACCTCCCCCGGCCCTCCTCTTCCTCTCAAACCCCATGATTTCCGCAGGTGGCTTGATTTTGTTCCTGTTATGTTCTATGTTGAAAGCCACGCTAAGAAGGGAGATCCCCGATGGAAAGCACCACTTACGCCCTGCCCGCGACGCCAAAGCAGATCGCCTATGCGCGCGCACTGGCCCTTCGCAACCAGACGCTTCTGCCGTGTGAGGTTCAGCAAGATCGGCGCTCCTTGAGCGCCTGGATCGACGCACAGGCCAAGCTGAAGCCGGGCACGCAGGACAGCCGCCCGACATCAAAGCAGGTCGCCTTTGCCGAGCGCCTCGCCCGCATCAAGCGCCGCGCCGTGCCGGACGAATGCTTCCGCGACAAGGAGCTGATGTCGAAGTGGATCGATGGGAACAAGTGAAGCTGGGTAGACCCCGCGCTGATCGAGATTACTTCGGCCGATCGACAACGGATGCCCCGCCCGACTTGGCAAGCGCGATCAGGCTGGACTGGATTTTGGATGTGAAGACGGAACTGAACGTGCCGATGGGCGTGCGGTCCTCCCAGACAAAGGACCGCTCCAGAACATCGGTGTTGATCTCGTCCAGCATGACCCATTTGCGGACATGGGTTTATGACCCCACGCGCTGCGACTCGATCTGTGGCACCTCGATGATCAGCACGATGTTGACGAGCGTTGCCGCAACAAGCAGCCGGAGCGGGGTTCGGGTACACCCCATTAACTCCTAGCCTACGGCGACCCCGAACAGCGCACCGACCCCGGCTGTCGCCGCCATTGCAAGCGCTCCCCATAGCGTGACCCGCGTGGCCCCACGGACGACGCCTGCGCCGCCGGCCGAAGCGCCCAATCCGCCAAGAACCGCAAGGCCAAGGATCGTCGATCCCGCCACCAGGGGAGCGATCTGCGCCTCCGAGACCAGCAGCACGACGATCAGGGGCAGCACCGCCCCAACGGCGAAGGTCAGTGCGGACACCAGAGCCGCCTGGACAGGGCGGGCGGTAACGGTTTCCGAAATGCCGAGCTCGTCGCGCGCATGCGATCCGAGCGCGTCACGTTCAGTCAGTTGCACGGCAACCTTTTCCGCCAGGTCGCGGTCCAGCCCCCTTTCAACATAAATCCGGGTTAGTTCCTCGAGCTCGGCCTCGGGCGTTTCCTCGAGTTCACGGCTCTCTCGGGCGAGGTCCGCCTGTTCGGCGTCAGTTTGCGAGCTGACCGAGACATACTCCCCCGCCGCCATCGACATCGCGCCAGCCATAAGCCCGGCCAGCCCGGCGATCATGACCTCGGGCTTGCCGGACCCGGCTGCGGCGACGCCGACGACGAGGCTCGCGGTCGAGACAAGACCATCGTTGGCGCCGAGAACGGCGGCCCGCAGCCAGCCGATGCGATGCACCATATGGATTTCAGAATGTGATAGACGGCTCATGGCGTGGCTCCTTGAACGATGTCAGCTTGCTCTGAAATGATCGCCTGGGGTTTGCCCGTAGCTGGCTCCTGTGGCGCGATGCGCAGCGCGCGCAGGGCGTTCAGGATCACGGCAACGTCGATCACTTCTTGCAGGAGCGCGCCCTGAACCGGCGTGAGGTAGCCGAAAGCGGCCGCGATCATGCCCATGACAGACAGGCCGATCCCGGCGACAACGCTTTCGACCGCGATCCGGCGTGAAGCCCGCGCGATCTCGATGCCGGGCCCCAGCCGGTCGATCCGGTCGACGAGCAGCACCACGTCGGCGGCCTCGGCCGAGGCCGCGGCGCCCCGTGCCCCCATTGCCACGCCTACATCGGCTGCGGCCAGGGCGGGCGCGTCGTTGACACCATCACCCACCATCATCACCGGCCCGTGTTTACGCTCAGAGAGCACCAGCAACACCTTTTGATCCGGCGTCAGACCGGCCCGCAGCCCGTCGAGGCCCAGCCCTTCCGTCACACGCTCGGCCACGTCCGCGCGGTCGCCGGTGGCCAGCAGGATACGCGAGATCCCTTGGCGGCGCAGACCGTCCAGCATGGCACCCGCTCCCTCGCGCAGCGGGTCGGACATGACGAGGTGCCCGGCCATGTGACCGTCAACTGCCACTGCGACAAGGACCGATCCGGCGCCCTTGGCGGGGTGATCGCCCACCATCCGCCCGACCCGGGACGCCACGAAGCCGTCGCCCCCGACGATCACCTCGCGGTCCTCCACACGACCCAAGACCCCTTCGCCCGGGATCTCAGCCACTTCTGTCGGAACGGGCAGTGTGAAGCCCTGTGCCTTGGCGGCGGTGACGATCGCTTGCGCGACAGGGTGCTTGGAGGCCTGATCGAGCGCGGCCGCGAGGCGCAGGATGTCGTCCTCGTTCATGCCATCGTGGCTGTCGATCGAGATGATCTGCGGACGGCCATCTGTCAGCGTCCCCGTCTTGTCGAGGATCAGCGTACGGATGCGCGCCATTGTCTCGAGCGGCCCTGCGCCCTTGATCAAAACGCCAAAATGCGCCGCACGCGAGAGACCCGCGACCAGCGCAACCGGCACGGCAAGGATCAGCGGACAGGGCGTGGCGACCACCAGCACGGCGACCGCGCGGATCGGATCGCCTGTGAACCACCAGGCCGCGAAGGCGATACTGACGGTGACGACCAGAAAGCCCAGCGACCAGCGGTCGGCCAGCCGGGACATCGGCGCTTTGGACGCCTGCGCTTCCTCGACCAGGCGAACGATCCCGGCATAGGTGCTGTCCTTGGCCTCGCGCGTCGCCGTCAGGTCGAAGGCCTCGCCCGCGTTGGTCGATCCGCTCATGGCGTCGGCCCCGCGCGCCAGCCGGACTGGGAGGGATTCGCCGGTCAGCGCCGCGGTGTCGAGGAAGGCGGTGTCGGACGTAACCGAACCGTCCACGGGAACGACATCGCCCTGCCGGATCAGCAGGCGATCGCCCGGTGCGATCTCCTCGAGAGGCACATCCTCAAGACCGCCGTTCCGGTGCCGCGTCGCGGTCCGGGGTACGCGAGATAGAAGATCCTTCATCGAACGACGTGCACGGCCCTCAGCGAAGGCTTCGAGGAAAGTGCCTCCAGAATACATGACTGCGACGACAGCCGCAGCCAAGGTCTCGCCGAAGACAAGCGCCGCCGACATCGAAAGCGCGGCAACGATATCGAGGCCCACCTCGCCGCGCCCAATGCTGCGGACGATTTCGACCACAAGCGCTGCCAGCGCGGGAACAACTCCTGCAATCCAGATCAGGTTCGCAACCTCTGGTTGGCCCGCAAGGTAGAATGCGAGTCCCACGATCAGCCCGGTTGCGGCCATCAGCAGGAGTGCGGTCTTGAAGCGATCGGTACGGGTCTGTTCCATGCGGCTCATCTTCCTTCGGCTGAGGCGATTGCCGCTGGTTCTTCGGAAAAAAGACGCCCGACTCCCACGCCCATTGCATTCCCTTCATCATCGCGCAGAAGAAACAGGGCGTCGAGTCCACGTTGTCTTGCGAGGTCCGCACCCCTCTCCGCACCGAGCACCATCAGCGCCGTCGCCCAGGCGTCGGCCTCGGCACAGGTGCGGGCCACGACGGTGACGGAGGCCGGCGAGGCGATCAGCGGCGCGCCACGTCTCGGATCCATGGTATGCGACAGGCGGCGCCCATGCACCTCGACCCAATGGCGGTAGTCACCGGAGGTCGCGACGGCGGCGTCCTGCAGCGCCAGAACCGAATGCGGCGTCCGGCGATCAGGGTCCGGCGCTTCTACCGCGATGATCCATGCCTCGCCATCGGGGCGCAGGCCCATGGCACGCATCTCACCGTCGATGCCGACAAGGGCGTCGGCAATCCCATGATCGCGCAAGGTCTCGGCGAGCCGGTCGACACCGTGGCCCTTGGCGATGCCGTTCAGGTCCAGCGCGACGGGCGCGGTCTTGCGCAACTGCATCCCCTCGATCTCCAGCACCTCCTGAGCCGGGCGGCGGGGGGCGTCCATCGCGGCGCGGATACCCTCGGGCGCGGCGGCCCCGGGCCCGAAACCCCAGGCCGTCACCGCATCGCCCATGCCGATATCGAAGGCCCCGCCCGAGGCACGCCCGATCTCGAGCCCGAGGCGCAGGACCGCCCGCAGTTGCTCCGGCACCACCACCCAATCGCCCACCGGCGCCGCATTGATCCGCATGAGCGCGCTCTCCGCGTTCCACATCGACATCTGCGTGTCCACCTCGTCGACAGCCGCCTGAAGGGCGGCACGAATTGCATCCGTGTCGCGGACCCGATCCGCGAAGAACAGCGCCGACCAGCGCGTGCCCATGGCGGGGCCGTTCAGGGCGATGCGCGCGCGCTCAGTAGACATCTTCGACATACCGCCCCTCTGCCTTTAGGACTGCGGGCGTAAGCCCGGCAGGTGCGAGTATCTCGGCCAACGCATCGCTCACGCCCGTGGCCATGTCGCGCCCGCCGCAGACCATCACACGCGCCCCGTCGCAGATAAGCCGGGCCACCTGCGCCGCGTCGGCGCGCAAGGCGTCCTGCACATAACTGCGCCGCGCGCCGCGCGAGACGGCGGTGACAAGCCGGGTCAACCGCCCCTCAGCCTGCCAGCCGGGCATCTCTTCGCCATAGAAGAAATCGCTGTCCGCATGCCGCATCCCGAAAAACAGGTGCACGGGCCTGTGCCGCGCATTGCCGCGGATGAAGCCCGCCAGCGGCCCGATGCCGGTGCCCGCCCCGATCAGGATCAGCGGGGTGAGACCGCGACCGGCGTGAAAGCCGGGATTGCGCCGCAGGAAGGCCCGGACCGTATCGCCCGGTTCCAGCGCGGTCAGCTGGCCCGAGGCCAGACCGCCCGGATGCTTGCGCACCACGATCTCGACGAACCCGTCGCGCCGGCCCGAGGCCAGCGAATAGAGGCGCGGCATCGGGCTGCCCTGCGGCAGGACGCCGATCAGGTCGCCCGCCTGGAACCGTGCGAAGCCCGTGCCCGTCAGCCGTTGCCACGGCGTTGCGCGCGGCAGGGCGAAGCGCAGGATCGCGGCCCCCGCCTGCATCTCGGCCCCGTAGTTGCGCCGCGAGACGAGGGTCAATGTTTCGGTGCGCGGCGAAACGGGCTGGTGAGAAAGCTCGAGAGAGATGCCAAGCACCTCGCCAAGAGCTCGGCCCCAGCGCGCGAAATCCTGTGGCGATTGGCGGTCGATCGTGTCCAGCGGCATGAGTTCGGCCCAGCCCTTCGCCTGCGCCGCTGCCGCAACGGCCTTGGCGAAGGCGCAATAGGACGGAAAGCTGCGGTCGCCGAAGCCGAGCAGGGCCATCGGGATATCAGGCGCAGGGGCCGACGCGTTCATCCGGTCGAGGAGCCCCTTGGCCGAGGCGGGCGCCGCGCCATCGCCATAAGTCGCGGCGAGGACGATGATGCGCTCTGCACGGGCGTAGCGCTCTGGTGCGAAGCCCGACATCGGGCCAACATGGACGCCCTGCCCCGCTGCCGTCAGCGCGGCATGCAGGGTCGCGGCGAAGCCCCAGGTGCTGCCACCCTCGCTGCCGACAAGAATGATCGTCTCGGCACGGCCCGCGGGCTGGTTGCCCCGGATGCGCGGCCGCCCGCGCCGCCCGGCAAGCCAGATCAAGACGCCGGTCACGCCCATCGCCGGCACTCCGAGCGCCATCATCCCGAGCACAAGGCCGAGCATCGCGGCCCCCTGCCCCGTGTGCAGCATGTAAATGGTTTCCGAGACGCGCTCCCACCCGGTCAGGTCGGCCCATGCCACGAGCGCGCCGGTTCCCTGGTCAAGATAGCCGGTGCCCCGGTCGGTCTTCAGTGTGAACACGTCCGTCGCATCGCCGGGATAGGGAAAGCTCAGTTCGCGCAGCTCGGCGACGGGCGTCTGCAGCAGCGTGGCCATCTGATCGAGAGCGAACCCAATCTCTCCGCTCACTTCGGTGGGATCAGCCGGCAGGACGCCACCGTCCGGCAAAAGATCGAAGGTGGAGGCTGTCATCCAGAGGGCGGTGGTGGAGGACAGAACGAGGCCGATGACGGCGATCCGGGCGATCTCGACATGCAGCCTGCCCGTGAACGGACCGCGCAAGGACGCGAACCAGTGCCGCCATCCGCCCGCCCGTCGCACGACCAGCATAGCACCCGAGAGCGAGAGGACCAGCATCGCCGCGGCCCCGGCGGCCATGGCGATGCGCCCGCCATCCCCGAGGAAGAGCGAGCGATGAAAGTTGGTGAGCCAGCGAAGCGCCTGGTTCGGGTCGGCCGAGGCCACGCCCGCGCCCGTCGCCGGGTCGATCACGGCAGCACCCGGCGCGCCCTGATCGAACCAATAGGCGGTGATCCGACCGGAGGGCGACCGCCGGATCTGCTCGACGCCCGGATAGACGACCTGGATGCGCTCCGCGAGGGTGGCGACTGTCAGGCCAGTCTCCACCTGCGGCGCGGTGATGCGCTCGACTGCCGGAAAGACCGAGAGCGCAGCGCCGCTCAGGCTCAGGATCGTGACGAGCGCGAGTGCCAGAAGACCCGGCCAGCGATGGAGTGTACGGATCATGGCCCTGCCCCTCACATGTCGTAGGAGAAGTTGGCGATGTAGCGCCGCCCGCTCACCGGCGTGCCCGCGCCCGCCGTCGTCAGCGGCACGGCCACCTCGTTCGGGCTGTCGCGCATATCCTCGACTGCCGCGTCGATGTGCAGCGTGTAGCCCGCATCGAACAGCGCGTCGGCCAGATCGAGCGTGATCTCGAGACTGCGGCCCGCGCCGACGCTGGCGCCGGTGATACCGTTTACCTGCGCGGTATCGCCGCCCGTGGCACGGTACCAGTCGCTCAGATGCTCGTAGTACTTGGACTTGCCACCAGCCATCCAGAGACTGCCGACATAGGCGCCCGAGGCGTCGGTAACGTAAAGCGCGAGGTAAGCGCCGTCGCCACCATAGTTGTTAAGGGTGGTTGTGAGCGTCACGGGCCGTGCCATAGCGAGGCCGGGAAGCGTGAGTGCGGTGGTAAGCGCGAGCGTTGCGAGAAGTGATTTCATGGGAATGATCCTTGTTCAGGGTGCTTCGGAGCTGTTCAGTTCACCTGAACCTGCGGAGGGGCGCCGTTTCCGAAGAGGCCGTTCTGCGGAGGAGCGACCGTTCCAGCGGGCGCGGGATTGCGGGCGCCACCGCGGTCGTCGTCATCATCCTCGTAGTCCATCTCGACGATCTGCAGCGTCGCCGGATCGAACTTCACCTCGATCTCGCGGCCATTCTGGTCTCGGCCTTCGATTTCGTAGCAGCCGTCGTCGATCTCGAAGTCGCGCACCGTCCAACCGTTCTGTTCGGCCATCTGCATGGCGGCCTCGCGCGGCTGCCACTGGTCACGGGGCGCATTGCAATCATCGTCGTCGGCCAGCGCAGCGCCGGCGGGCAAAAGTGCGATCAGGGCAAGGGCGGTCAGGGTCTTTTTCATGGCAAGGGGTCCTTTCGTTTGATGAGACCAATCTGGCACCCCGACCTGAGGGCATCCTGACGCCCCAGCGATTCCTGCTTCAGCTTGCCGTCAGGAAAATGGCCCCGCCGATGATGACGGGGCCAAAAAGATGCGAGCGCAGGCTACAGGGCTGGCATGGCTATACGCCCTGCCCCGCGTTCAGGTGAATTCGAACTGCTCGAAGCGGACACGGCGAGGCGTTTGGCCTTGTGCTTTCAAGCCCTTGAGAATCCCGTCCTTCAGACCGGTTGGGCCGCAGAACCACAGATCGGCTTGCCGGATCGCGAAAGGGACCGCGCCAATCAGGCGCTCGGCCGTGAGCCTGCCATCGCGCGTCGTAACGACCACCTCGAAACTGAACCTCGGGTTGCGGGCAGCCGCAGCGCGCAGCGTCTCTACCCCAATCGCCTCTTCTTGTGTCGGAACGCAGTAGATGAGGTGAATGTCGCGACTCTCCGCCTCTGTCAGGCTTTCCGCCCAGGCGAGGAACGGCGTGATACCGATGCCGCCGGCAAGCCATATTTGGCGCGCACCGCCCTTGCGGAAATTGAACCGTCCATATGGCCCTTCGACCTGCACGCGCGTTCCGGTCCGCAAGATGGCGGGCATGCTTCGTGTCCAGCCACCCAAGCCTCGGATGGAGAACGTCAGGGTGCCGTCAGGGCGCGGGGCGCTGGCAATCGTGAAAGGGTGCGGCTCGGACAGTCCTGCCTCTGGTGCGCGGAAGAAGGCGAATTGCCCCGGCCGCCACCGCATGGCCCGCCCCTCGGGGCGGAGGGTCAGCGTGGTGGTGTCCTTGGTCTGGCTGATCTCTGTGACGGTGAATTCTCTACGCCGCAGGTACGGGGCGACAAGCTCGGTAAATATCCACGCGATCACTCCGGCGATGCCGAATGTGTTCAGTAGCACCGAGAGCGATGGATCTACCTCTGTCGGCATGTCGACGAAGAACTGGTGAAAGACCACGATTGCAAAAAGGGCCCCCATGAAACGATGGCTGAACCGCCAGATCTGATAGGGGATTTCCAGTGGGGTGAAGGGCAATCTCCGGAACCAGCTGACAGCAACCAGGGCGAGAAGCGCGTTGAAGGCAAGTTCGCCCGCCTCTTCACCAAGTTCACCAAGGGAGGTTTCACGCACCAAACGCTCGAAATCCGGCTCGATCTGCTGGTGCAGGATCATCAGGACGATTGCGGAAATACCAAGCCACTTGTGGAAACGGTACATGCGATCGAGACCGCCGAACAATGGTTCTACCAGCGGCGGCCGTGCGGCGAGGATCAGGGTCTGTGCCATCGCGACAACTGCCGCGGCCCCGACGGCAATGCCAAGTGCTGCATCCGCGCCATAGGGCGCATAGGTGTTGAACCCGATCAGTGCCGCCAGCAGGCATGGCAACGCAACCAGCACCGGGCCCGTCAGAGCTAGAGGAGAGTTTAGGGAAAGCCGGGAGAGTGGCGGCAGGCCCGGCACCGGGACATTACCGTCGCGACGCGCTGCATCAGTCATCGTCGCGTCTCTCGTGATCCCGCTCGCGGCGATCATCCTCGTCGTCCTCGTATTCGAACTCGATTATCTCCAGCGTGGCCGGGTGGACAGTCACCTCGATCGCACGCCCCTCGGCATCCCTCCCATCGATCTCGTAGCAGCCGTCATCGATCTTGATCCGGCGCACCGTCCAACCATTTTCCTCAGCCAGCATGGCAACAGCATCGCGCGGCTGCCAGTCGGCCATCGGCACGAAGCAATCGTCGTCAGCCAGCGCCGCGCCGACCGGAAAGACCGCGAGAAAGCCGATAATTGTCAATGTCTTCTTCATGGGGCACACTCCTAGTGGCTCGCCTCTTGATGCCATTCATGCGCCGCGAAGCTGACGGCAGCCTGAAGGGGCTCGACCCACAAGCTTCAGCTTCGTGTCAGCCAGACGGATCATGGAGGGACATCAGGAAAGGACGGGTACGACCATGCGCATATTGCTGATCGAGGACGACACGACTCTTGGCGCTGCCGTGCGCGACCAGATCGCATCTGATGGCCAGTCAGTAGACTGGGTCACGCGGCTAGACGCGGCGGCAGACGCGATGAGCGCAACCTCCTACGACCTGCTCCTGCTCGACCTCATGCTACCAGACGGACGTGGTATCGGGTTCCTCAAGGGCCTCAGGACGCGTGGAGACGTGACGCCGGTCATCATCCTGACGGCGCTCGACCAGGTCTCCGATAGGATCGAAGGCCTCAATGCGGGCGCTGACGACTATCTTGTGAAGCCCTTCGACCTGTCGGAACTGTCGGCACGGATCGGATCGGTCGCGCGGCGCTACAGCGGCAACCCCAACCCGATCCTGACCCACGGACCGCTCGACATCGACCTTGCCGCGCGCAGCGTCCATCGGGATGGCAGACATGTGCCGCTGACGGCGCGGGAATGGGCGCTCTTCGAGGCCTTCCTGGCGCGTCCCGGGCAGCTCCTGTCCAAGGCGCAGTTGGAGGAGAAGCTCTACGCTTTCGACGCCGAAGTCGAGAGCAACACCATCGAGGTGCACGTGAGCCGCCTGCGCAAGAAACTGGGGAGCGCCATCATCGAGACCGAGCGCGGCATGGGTTACCGGCTGGGCAAGCCATGATGTGGCCATCCAGCCTTCAGGTACGGCTCGGCTTGTCACTCGGCCTTGTGCTGACGATCCTCTGGCTCGCCGCCGCCACGGTTACCGCGGTGATCGTTCGGGGCGAGATGGATGAGGTCTTCGACAGCGCCCTACGCGAAACCGCCGAGCGCATCCTGCCGCTGGCCGTGACCGACATCGTCGGGCGAGAAGATCAGGGTGTGACGCAGCGCCTCGCGCCGATCCGGGAGCATGACGAGTTCTTTACCTACATCGTACGCGATGCCGAGGGACGCATCCTGCTGCAATCCCATGCGGCGGACCCTGCCGTGTTCCCTCCATACGACGGGCCGGGATTTGGGCAGAACGCCACACATCGCCTCTACAGCGACGCGGCGCTCCAGGGGACGATCAGCATCACCGTGGCCGAACCGTTGGCGCATCGCGCTTCGGTTGCTCGGGAAATCCAGATGAGCCTCGGCCTGCCGCTGCTGGTTGTGCTGCCGTTGGCGCTCGCGTCGATTATTCTCGCTGTGCGCTTTAGCCTCGCCCCTCTCCATCGGTTCCGTACGCGGCTTGAAGCGCGCGGCGTGCGCGACCTGTCAGAAGTACCCGCGGCCGACCTGCCGACAGAAATCCGACCGCTGGCTGCAACCTTGAACAGCCTTTTGGCTCGGTTGCGCGACGCGTTCGAGGCTGAGCGAAGTTTTGCAGCCAATGCGGCTCATGAACTAAGGACACCATTGGCGGGCGCTATCGCCCAAGCGCAGCGACTGCGGTCAGAGACCAAAGATCCGACCATCGACGCGCGCGCCGCCGAGATCGAGGCGACGCTCAAGCGTCTCGCTCGGCTGTCCGAACGTCTCCTGCAGCTTGCGCGGGCGGAAGGCGGTAGACTTCGGATGGACCAGAGCGCTGATGTCAGAACCATCACTCGGGTCGTGGTGGAAGATATTGCGCGCAGCACAGAGAACGGGCGCCTTATGTTGAACTTGCCGGACACGCCTGTCTTGTCTGATATCGACCCCGACGCATTGGGAATTCTGTGCCGGAATCTGGTGGAAAACGCCCTACGCCACGGGGCGCAGAATGCCCCAGTCGAGGTTACACTCACGAGCGACGGGCAGTTGATCGTGGCGAACGAGGGCCCCGCGGTAGCAACCCAAACACTCGAACGCCTGACAGGGCGCTTCGAGAGGGCAGATGCAAAAACTGATGGTAGCGGGCTTGGCCTCGCTATCGTCTCAGCCATCGCAGAACGGATCGAAACCTCTCTCTTGCTCCAGTCACCACGTCCCGGTGAAACTTCTGGATTTCAGGCATCCGTCAGATTGCCAACTGATGCTCCAAATGCCCATGTGAAAGATCGGGAGCATTGGCCTTGAAGTCTCACGTCGCAGCGCCCCGAGGGGTGCGGTGTCGATGATGGTTGTTGTAGACATGATTCTTCATTCTGAATGCGAGTAATCGCACTCATCCCATTGATATTGTTACACTATAGGGTGATTGCGGGCGGAATCTCCGCCCCCCGCTGGATCACGTTATTCCGCGGCCAGCATCGACGCGCCTTCAGCAGGCAGGTCATCCGTCAGAAATGCAGGAAGGTCAGCTTCACTGACGCTGTCAGCCGCTTCGGCATCCGCCCCCTGCCCTTCGGCATGGTCCTCATCGTCTAGCGCCACGAGATCGTTCCGGCGCATGACGCTCGTCGACCAGCTTTGCCACCACGCTGTCCTTCAGATCGCTCGCCTGCGCCGGCATGTAGACGTGACGCACTGAGGCTTCGAGACAGCTTCCCGAAGCAGAGGAAGTGCGGAAGGTATCCGTCACAAGCTTCAGCAGCAGCAGAATCAACGCCACGTCGGGCGAGCGCCCGATCGCTTCACGCAGCGCCAGCGTCCGGTGGGCCGTCAACTCCATGACCAACCGCTCGGGCAGCGGCTTCAGCGCTCCGTCATCCTCATCCTCCGGCAGATCGCCGCCAATCGGCTGGCCTCCCGACATGATGACGGTTCCGGCATGAGCGGCACTGTCATAGCCATCGGTGAGATCACGATCATCCCCCTGCCCCGCCACCGCAGGATCAGCACCATCCTGGACCGCTGTCACGTCAACCGGCTCATCCTCTGGACGCACATAGCCGCGATAGACGGCCAGCGCGCCGTAGCGGTCGAGCGTGACGAACGCCCCTGCCCGCCCGATCTCCTCCGCGTCGAAGATCAACGGCCGGGTCTCGATCTTTTCCATCTCCGTTTCCAACACGCCAAGCCGCGTGTCGATCCCGTCGGGGATTTCATCCTGACCCGCGTATTCCTCTTCCAGCGCCCGGTATTCGGCGAGCAGCTTGGCATGGGCCGCGCCTTCGTCATCCGTCATCGGTGCCGGATCACCTGACAGGGACCGCAGGCCGTGGCTGTAGCCGTAGGGCAGGTCAAGCGCGACCTCGATCCACTTCCAGCCCTCAACGGCAACCGTCTCAGCCTTGGCCTGGAGTTTTTCCGTCACCAGCCGATCGAGCAGGGCAGGGTCCTCGAGCCAGCCACCGTCATCGCCCTGAAAGAGGTCATGCAACATCGTGCCGCCCGCCGCTTCGTAGGCCTCAACACCCACAAAGACCGCGCGCCGGTCAGACGCCCGGACCGAGGTCTCGGTCAGCATGCGCCGGATCTGGAATGGCTCCTTGTTCCAGGATGAATGGATCACATCCCAGACCTGAACCTGACGCGCATGATCGGGGTTCACGGTGAAGGCCATGAGCTGCTCCAGCGTCATGCCATCCTCGGCATAGACCTCAAGCAGGGCAGGGGCGACGGAAGCGAGTTTCAAGCGCTGCTTCACGATCTGCGGCGTCACGAAGAAGGCGGCGGCAATCTCTGCATCGCTCTGGCCCTTGTCCCTCAGCGCCACAAACGCGCGGAATTGGTCGAGCGGGTGCAGGGCGACGCGATGCATGCTTTCTGCAAGGGAATCATCCTCGGCCAGGATGTCGGACGCAGCATCGCGCACGATGCAAGGAATGGGCGGGGTCTTTGCCAAACACTTCTGCTTCACCAGCAGGGACAATGCTTGGAACCGACGGCCACCGACCGGGATCTCGAACTTGCCGGTCTCGGTGCCGTCGTCAGCCAAGACGGGCCGCACGCTCAGGCTCTGCAACAGACCGCGGCGGGCGATGTCTTCGGCCAGTTCCTCGACAGACACGCCAGCCTTGATGCGCCGCACGTTGGACTGGCTCAGGACCAGCTTGTCAAAAGGGATATCCCGCGAAGGGGACAGGGTGATTTTCCGGACAGCTTTCGTCATCAGATCTTCTCCACGACGGGCGCCGGAAGCCACTCTCCCGATCTCATTTCCCGTCACCCTCAAACCAACACTCCTTTCCCTCTCGATGATCGTATGGTTGCCAAGAGGCGACTTAACAGCTGTTAAGTCATGCCAACTGAGCACCGCGGCGTTGAAACTTAACAGCTGTTAAGCCGCACTTCGCCGACCGATCAAAGCCATGACCATCGGACCGCAAGAGAATTCGCCCGCCGCGGCCTTGGACGTCAGCGCCCGCAAGTATCCACCCGGTGATCTGATGTCAGAGAATCGTTCCAGCATGGCCACGACGACGATCGAGGCTTGCTCTGGTCCCATGCAGCGTTGCGCTTCTTCCCACGCGGAAACACTGATCCCCATGGCCGGCCTTACATGACAAGCCGCGTCGAAAAGTTGGTGCCAGTGTCGAATGTCGCCCTGATAGAAAGTCTTGAGCGAGGGACAGCCGGCGATTACCAGGTGGAGTGGGATTTTCGGCACCCGCCTCGTGTCAGACTCTTCAAGGTCAGCCACGGGCTCACCCGTATCATCATCAGGCGCGCGTCCCGCCGCCCCGCCTTTTTCTAAGGCAGGTTCAAGATCTATAGATTCTTTATTTGAATTATGATGGTGACGCTCACATTGGGCATCATTGGTGTTCATTTCTTCTGTTTCAGGACCGTCAATCACATTACGCGCCTGGTCAAGAAGGGTCTCCAGTTCAGTCCGAAATGCCGACAGATCCTCAAGCGAGAGTTTGCGGCGAAGAGCGCGGGCGGTGAGGGCTGCCTTGTCGCGGAGCTGGTCCCATAGGCCAAGCCCGGGCTGGATCTCCTCGCCGAACTCCGCCAGAGCGGCCAAGTCGCGACGCATAAGGCTCACTACCTCCCTCAGTCGCCGCACACGGTCCTCGGCCTCACGCACAGCCTCTGCAGCCCGTGCAATTTCCTCGGCCCGGCAATAGAGCGGGGAGAGATCAAAGCCGAAGGCCACCCGATCTTCGCCACGCTTGCGCACATACCGCTTCCCATTGGGGCTATCGCGCCGCATGAGCAAGCGTGCCTCTACCAACCGGGCGAGGTGACGGCGCATCGTCGAGCAAGGCATGCCGTTCAGCCGCTCGCAGATCGCCTTGTTGGATGGGAAGACGACCATTTCGGTGTTCCCGCCAAGCGCATCGTCCGGAAAAAAGCTGAGAAGTCCCTGAAGAACGGTCAGATCGCGCTCGGAAACCCCGAAGGCGGCCTGTGCCTTGGACAGCTCACGGAGGAGCTCCCACTTGTTGACGGGCTTGCCGGGAACAGACGCCTCAGGACGCTCGACCACGCGCAGATGGGCGTGCGAGATCGGCCGCATAAACGGCGAAATCGGTGTGTAATCCATGATGTCATTCACGAAGGCAAAATTTCCCTGGCCCGCGAATCGCTTTGCGCTTGCGGGAAAGGGGCCAGATCGCTACATTCAGAGGTGCGAAAACTGAAGTTTTGTAGCGGGCTGGTCCCGTGCGAAACCTAAGAAAGGTCTCGTGAAGCTTGCTTCTCGGGGCCTTTTTCTTTTCTGCCTGTCTCGTGCCTCCTTTTTGATTGTTGCTCTTCCTCAGTCTTCCGAACGCTTCCAGCGCTCGTGAAGCTCGGTGATCAGCTGCGGGGCGTTGCCCTCAAGCCAGCTGACAAAATCGCTCTCCTCGGCCTTCAACTCGAGCTTGAGTTGCTTTCCACGACGTCCGATCGTGACAGTGGCGGCACCGACCCCCGGAATCACCGTGCCGGGCCGCCCGCGAGGGCGAGACGAGGATGTGGTCTGTTCGGGCTTCCCTGCAGCAGAGAGGACGGCCAAAAATGCATGATCGGATTTCTCGTCAATACCGCCTTGGTAGGATGTCTTGGCCTCACCCGCCAAAGCTGCAAGCAGTTCGCGATCGGCATCCGTAGCCCCCAGCAACTTCTTGAGCTCTTCCCACCTGGGCCGACCAATGCCCGGAGCGGCACCGATGGCGAGGACCAAGTCCTCCCCAACGGTGCGGACCACGCTTAACAGCTGCGACACTCCTGCCTCGGTCAGATTGAGAACCTCGGCGACTCCCTTGTTAGTGCGTTCGGATGCGCTCAGATGGTCACCGTCGAGCAAGGCTGCGGCAACAAGCGCTCGTTCGATGAAGCTTAGATCCCGCCGCTCCTGGTTCTCTAACAGCTGATCACGAAGTGCCTGATCGCCCTCCATCTCTGTGACAATGGCGCGGACCTTGATCCCAAGTTCTCTGCAAGCTTCCAGTCGACGACGGCCATAGATCAGGCTGTAGCGATCACCATCAAGCGGCCGGACGAGGATTGGTACTCGCTGTCCGTTCTTGGAAATTGACGCCTTGAGGCCCGCAGTCTCAATCTGCAGCCTGTCATCGAGCCGACCTGTGGTTTCGATTTGGTCAGGCTCGATTTCGAAAACGCCGCCGCGCAGCCTGCGCCCTTCAAGAGCGTCGGGCGCGTTGCGCAGGGTCTGCAGTGGCAGTCCCAGTTTAGGCTTTCTTGCCATTGCGTCCCCACGTGTTCTGGATGATCGCCGCGATCTCGTCGTTGACGGCGTTCATGGATTCGATTGCACGATCGAAAGTCTGACGCGTGAAGTCCTTCTTGTCGGCCTCGTAGAGCGTCTGCTTCGTCAGCCCTGCATCAGAGATCGCAGTAGACTCAACCATGTGGTTGGTCAGGACTGACCTGCCGAACAGACCCCGGATGAAAGCAATGACCTCGGTCTGCGGGGCATCACCCACCTTGTAGCGGGTCGGCAGAAAGCGCAGCCAGTCGAAGCGAAGGTTTGCGCCAGCATCCCGGATGACGCCAAGCAGATCAGCGGTCATGCGCAAAAACTGCGACATGGACATCAGATCGAGCATTTGGGGGTGAACGGTAACAAGCACCCCTGAAGATGCTGAAAGGGCGGACATGGTTAAAAAACCAAGCTGCGGCGGACAGTCGATGACGACGACGTCATAGTCCGCTTCGACACTGTCGAGCGCGTCGCGCACACGGGCAAAGAATGCGCGGGCGCCGCCACGCTGAATGGCTGCCGGTGTCTCATGTTCGAATTCCATGAGCTCGAGGTTCCCGGGAATCAGGTCAAGACCACGGATGTAGGTCTTGCGGATCACGTCCGAGATCGGGACCGGTTCATCGTAGCGAACCGCATCATACAGCGTGCCACCCTCCATCAGGTCCAGCTCAGGCTGGATGCCATGCAGCGCGGAAAGGGATGCCTGGGGGTCCAGATCGATCGCAAGGACACGATATCCCTTGAGAGCCAAGCGCTGTGCAAGGTGAGCGGATGTTGTCGTTTTCCCGGACCCGCCTTTGAAGTTCACAACAGAAACAATCTGAAGCTCGTCACCGGCACGACGCCCCGGAACGTAGGTTCCAGGCTTCTTCGCGTTTGCCTCAAGAGCGTGGCGAATCTCCCAGATATCATCGAGGGTATATCGCCGGTGGCTGCCCGCAGTGGTTTCGACGTCAGCGATCTTTCCTTCTCGATGAAGCTTGCGAAGGTAGGTATGATCGACGCCAAGCAACTCGGCCGCCTCGCCGCTGGTCAGGCTGCGCATGACTTTTTTGGCGTCGGGAGGGAAGTGGGCAGCACGTTGCGCATGAAGATTGGACGCAAGAAGCTCTGCGTAGTGCCCGATGGCAATGTCCAGGTCCTGCTCAGCTTCGCTCATCTCTGCCTCGATTCGTGGGCGCGTTTTTTATGTGATCGCGCGTTATTTATCGAGACTATTGCCCGAGCTATCAGATTCGTGCAAGCTCTTTCTAGATTTGGTGTCAGTCGCTGCGTCATGCACAAGAGTAGCTAGGGTTTGCGGCAGGCTTGTCTTAGGAACCTTTCGGATATACATTACAAGACGTATATCCGCATGGGAGGTCACGATGCAGGTCGCAAAATGGGGTAACTCGCTGGCCGTCCGTTTGCCCGCGGAGCTCGTCCGAGAGCTTGGTCTCAAGGAGGGTGATCAGATCGACCTGGTCAAGGACGACGGTCGGGTCAGAGTCCGTCGCCTTGCTCGTGCGGATGAGGTACTTACCGGCCTGCGCCGCTTCCGGGGCAAGTTGTCCGCAGCAGAACGTCTGAGCCGCGACGACGCACATGAGCGTTGAGTTCGCGGACACGAATGTCGTTCTTTACCTGCTCGACGACGGCCCAAAGGCCGATCGCGCCGAGGTCATCCTGGGGCAGGGGCCCCGGATCAGCGTTCAGGTTCTAAACGAGTCACTGGTGAACTGCCGCCGCAAAGCTGGCCTCGGTTGGGAGGAAGCAGCGGCCTTTCTCGAAGGCGTGCGCGCCTTGTGTCCCGTCGAAGATCTCACCGTGCAGACCCATGACGTCGGCCGCGCTTTGGCGGAACGCTACGGCTTCTCGATCTACGACGCGATGATCGTGGCCAGCGCTTTGGTTGCGGGGTGTACCACGCTGTGGAGCGAGGACATGCAAGATGGCCTGCTGGTGGAAGGCCAGCTTCGCATCGTCAACCCCTTTGCATGAGCGAACGGCTTCTGTGCCTGAAACTGACCACAACCTTGTAATCCTTCCCTATAGTGGAGGATTTGCAAGGTTGTTAGGCTACTCAAGCAGCCCCAGCCTCTCCGCCCGCTCCAACAGCATCTTGACTGACGACGGCTGCCATCTCGTTCGGCCACGTGGTGTGCGTTCGCGCATTGATTCCAGCCGTTCACAGATCGCCTGGAGCGTAATGCCGGGATCCGCGCCCTTGATGGCGGCGACGATGGCGGGCAGGCGGTCGTCGGTTTCGCGGCGGCCGGCGCGGGCCAAAACTGTCTCGGGCAGGAAGCCGTCGCGGACATAGGCCTTCACGGCGCGCAAGAGACGGCTTTGGGTCCAGCGACGCGCCTCGGGCAAGGGGCCGTTGATGATGCGCACCACGTCTTCCCAGGCCAAGTCAGGGCGCAACCGGCGCACATGGGGCACCCAATCTTGTGCCGTTTCGTTCAGACGCTCCATGTAGCCGTCCTGTCGCGCTAGCCGCACCTTGCGAAGAGCGGCAGGGTCTTTGGCCCGCAGTCCAGGGTTTCCGCCCACGCGGCCCTTTGTGCGCGCACTGGCGAGGCCGGCCTTGGTGCGCTCCCGGATCAGGGCGCGCTCGAACTCGGCCGCAGCGCCCAAGACCTGCAGCGTGAACTTGCCCTGCGGGGATCCAGTGTCGATCGGGTCCTGGATCGAGCGAAAGAACGCACCCCTAGCCTCCAGCCGCTCGATCACTTCCAGCAGATGCGACAGAGACCGCGCAAGCCGGTCGATCCTCACGACGACCAGCGTATCGCCACTCTGGATGCGTTCGAGCACACGCCCAAGCACCGGCCGCGCGCGATTGCCGCCTGAGGCGTGCTCTTCATAGATTTCGGCGCAACCCGCAGATTTCAGGGCCTGCGACTGGGGCAGGGGGGTTTGATCCTCTGTGGATACGCGCGCATAGCCTATCAATGGCATCAAAACAGTCTTTTTGCAGTTTCATATAGCGGCAATAAACGACCGTTTGCAAACGAATGCAAGCAAGTGTTTTTTCGTTGTGCTGGTGCACAATCCCTTGGTTTCCTTGCGCTGAGCGCGATCTGAGAGGTTCCGCTGACGGCTGCGCGCGCGTATTATCTAACGAGCGCGGGCAACGGAGGGAAAATCTCTTGGGTAATGCGCGAAAGATCAGTATTTTGCACGTATGAAGCGGAAAACATCTATTTTAGCTGATGATTTCGACGACCCCCTCATTACAATCGACGGGGACGAAGAGGTTCACGAAGACGATCTCTGGTTTCTGCCTGGACCAGTCGAAGAAGAACCAGATGAATTGCCTCCCGGGCCACGGGCGGAACCGCCCGACACTGCTGTCACCGAGGAGTGGGCAAAGGCAGAGGGGGTTCACGCTGCGCGACTGGCAAGAGTGGCTGGACGCTTAGGAGCTCTGGATGACCGGCTGCTGCGTGGCCCGGAAGGGTGGCGGCATTGGCTCGCGTTGATCGAGGCGGCGGACCTCAGCTGGCTTGCAGGGGATCGGGTGAGTTCTGACCGCCTCGCTCTTTGGATATCAATGCGATTGTCTGGCGCGCAGGATGATCCGGAAGCGCTGGCCCGAATTGGGTGGGCTGTTCGTCGCCTGACAGGTGGTCCTGGCCCGAAGGTCGATCTTGCAGCGTTTCTTGACCGCCGCGATCCCGAGAACATCGAGGACAGCGCCGACCGTTTCGAAGATCGCGCTGGCGGATGGCTAGCTGTGATAACGGCAGCTTCCGATCTGCACCCTATTACACGCGCCTGTATGGGATATCACCTTTGGAGCATGGCGGGTCTCGGGCAACACGGCGACCAGATCGAAGCGGCCGTCACAGCTGCCAGGATCGCGGCCAGCGACGGAAGCGGTGCTATCTTTGCACCGCTGGCCATGGGTGGGGCAGGGGGGCTGCGTGCCTCCGGCTTGCCGTTAGAGCGGTTGGACCGCTGGCTGGATGGCATGGACAGCGCCATTTTGACTGCGATGCGTCATCTGGATGGTATTGAAGAATGGGGCGTTCGCGCGAAGAGTGCGATGGCGCAACTGTCGGGTCGTACACCTGTAGCGTTGCGCAAAGTCCTCACGGAATGGCCTTTGACCTCGGCTCCTATGGCCGAGGCCTTGACCGGTGCGAGCCGGGCTGCTGTGCAACGCAATCTGGTCAGGCTGGAAGAAAGGGGCTTGATCCGTGAGATGACAGGGCAGGGGCGCTTTAGGATGTGGCGGATCGACATCTAGGTGCTTTGAGAGACCCTGCGCCAACCAGGCCTTGCGGGAAAGCAGCCATTCGTTCTGAGCAGAGAACGACGGCAGAGAGCCCAAGCTTGTCATTGAGATTTTCCGCTGGACGCGCATGCAGCGTAAGAAATGCGGCACAGCTCAGCAGTGCTGTCGGTGTTGTCACGTTAACGCCCTGCACATTGCTGGCCGAGGGTTGTCAGCGTAGTTGGTGGCGATGCGAAATCAAGACATCCGCTACAAGCGCCAC